>CAYWOF010000380.1:0-3987 GCA_964459825.1 uncultured Phycisphaeraceae bacterium
CCTGCGTCGCCAGGAACCAGCGGAGGGCATCGACGCCGATCGGGCGCGCGTGGCCCTTGGGCTGCCACTGGGCGTACGCCCGGAGCTGCTCCAGATCGATGAAGTTGCCCAGGCTCTTGGACATCTTCTGGCCCTCGGCGATCCACCACCCGTGCCCGAAGACCGTGCGCGGCAGATCGACCCAGCCGTAGGCCGCGTCGCTGGCCTTCAGGGCCATGAGCAGGGCCGGCCAGATCACCGCGTGAAACCAGAGGATGTCCTTGCCGATGAGGTGCACCGTCGCGGGCCACAGCCGCCGGCGCTCGTCCGTGTCCACCACCGTCAGGTAGTTGAAGAGTGCATCGATCCACACGTAGACCCGGTGGGCCTCATCGCCCGGGACGCGGATGCCCCACCGCGTCGCGGGGTCGTCCGTCACGGGGCGGCTCACGGGCACATCGCGCGGTTCCTCGTTGGTCAGACGCCCCAGCACCTCCGCCCGGCGGGCGGCCGGCTCCACGAACTCCGGGTGCGCCTCGATGTGCGCCCGGAGCGGGCCCCAGTACCTGCCCAGCCGGAAGAAGTAGCACGGCTCCGTGCGCTTGACCAGCGGCTTGCCGCTGATCGGGCTCTTGTAGCCGCTCTCCCGCGCCGTGTTCTCGGTGACGTACTCCTCCTGGCCGGGGTCGTACCACCCGGTGTACTCGCCCCGGTAGATGTCCCCGGACTTCATCAGGGCCGCGATGTACTCGACCACCCGGTTCTTGTGGCGAGCCTCGGTCGTGCGGATGAAGTCGTCGTGGGCCACCCCCATGAACTCGAACGCCCGCCGGAACTCCGCGGCGTTGCGGTCGGCCCACTCCTGGGGCCCGACGCCGTGCTCGCGCGCCGAGACCACGACCTTGTCGGCGTGCTCGTCCGTGCCGGTGAGGAAGAAGACCTCGGGGGGGACGCCGGGCCCGGGGCCGCCGCGCACGAGGCGCTGGAAGCGGGCGGCGACATCGGCGACGACCGTGGTGTAGCAGTGCCCGATGTGGGGCCGGTCGTTGACGTAGTAGATGGGGGTGGTGATGTAGAACGGGCGGTCTGGCATGGGGCGGATTCTACCGGAGCGGGGGCGGCACGCCGTTCCGCGCCGGAGTATGCTCATGCCGGCTCGCGTCCCCCGGAACACCCGTTCGGGCGAGGGGGCCGTCCCGTCGAGGAGGTTCATCCATGAGCGTCGGTCGGATCGTCGGGTGGGTCGTGGTCGTGGTGGTGGTCGCCGCGGGGGCGTACTTCCTCAAGGGGCAGATCCAGAAGTCCTCCCAGCCGGAGGCGACGCGGACCAACGGCCAGCTCGCGACCTACCTCGCCGGCGAGCACCGGCGCGTGGCCGAGGATGCGGCCTACGCGTCCGGGGTTTTCACCACCACCGCCTTCGAGGACGTGATGACGGCCAGCAAGGACTGGCTGGGCAAGGACATCGACTACGCTCCGCTCGCGAGCGCCGGCTTCGAGTTCAAGGGCGGCGGTCGAGCGAGCGTGCCGGGCGAGGGCGCCAGCGCCCACACGCGCGTGGATACCGGCGGGCAGCGCGTGAGCATCTTCCTCCAGAACTACGACATCCGCGACCGGGAGCTGGAGGCGGGCAAGGCCTACACGCTCGCGGCGGAGGACACCCTCGGCGCGGGAACGCCGCCCATCGTGGTCTGGCGCAAGGGGGGCGTGGTGTACTTCATCGTCGCCGAGCAGGCGGAGGCCATGAGCGCGACGCGGTCGGCCCTCGGAATCCCCGAACCTTCCGGCAAACTCTGAGCCTCGCGCCCGCCACGCCCCGGCGTGTCAGCCCGCGGCCCCTACCTTGCCGGGAAGCTTGCCCCGGACGGGGATTCGACCCGGCGCCCGCGTGCGCGCCTCGTCCTCGCGGGCCAGAAGGGGGCCGTAGACCTTGAAACGCCCCTCTCCCACGATGCGGGCAAGGGCGGCCATGGTGTCGGTGGTGGGGGGGAGGGACCAGCCATCTGCGACGGGGATGGGCACCGGGCGCTCGCCCTCGGCGAGCTGGATGTACAGCCGAAGGGGTACCGGTCGAGGGGCCGGGGCGTCGGGCGATGTTTGCGGCGCGACCGAGTGCTGCGCGGCGATCAGGTCCGCGAGGGCGTCCCGCGTGGACTCCACCACGGCGGCGGCCGAGCCGTTGTGCGTGCTGACATCCAGGAGGAGGTCGAGCCACCGGATGGGCTGCTTGGGTGTGGCGTCGATCGGGAGGACGCGATCGACGATGACCTGGGGTTCTCCCCGCGCCAGGTCCACCTCGCCCGTGAGGAAGACGAGGGCGTCGGGAGTGGCGAGGTGTCCGTAGCGGGCGTTGGCCTCGGGGAAGAGGACGCACTGGATCGTGCCCGAGCGGTCCTCGAGGGTGACGACGGCCATGCGCTGGCCGGCCTGCTTGCCGTTCTTGGTCACCAGCGAGCGAACGCTCTGCACCAGGCCGCCGAGGAGGATGCGCTCGCGGGCGGAGCGATCACGGACCTCGCCCACGGGCACGCAGCAGAAGGCCTGGATCCACGGGGCGACGCGGTCGAGCGGATGGCTGGAGATGTAGAACCCCAGGACGCTCTTCTCGTGCTCCAGCGTCTGGCGCTCGTTCCAGGCGGGGGTGGCGGCCAGCGAGGCGGCCGGCGCCGGCCGCTCGGGGGCCGCGGCGCCCAGGCCGAACAGGGCCCCCTGCCCCGCGGCCCGGTCGATGGCGAGCTTCTGCGCCGCCGACATCGCTTGCTCGATGGTGGCGCACAGGGCGGCCCGGGCCGGCCGACCGTGGATCGAGTCGAACGCCCCGCTCTTGACGAGGGCCTCGATGGTCGCCTTGTTGATGACGCCGGTGCCGCGTCCGAGCACCCGCTCGCAGAACTCGAAGAGTGAGGTGAATGGCCGGAGGGCCTGGGGCGCGGAGCCGGGGGGAGGTTGCGAGGCCGGTTGGCCGTCGCCGATCGCCTCGTCCGTTTCCCGCGTCGCCGTCTCGGGTCTGCGTTCGCGGACGATCGCCTCGACCGCCTTCTCGCCGGCGCCCTTGATGCCGCCGAGCCCGAAGCGCACGTGCCCGTGCCGGGCGTCGCACGGCTCGCCCGCCTCGAAGACCACCGAGAAGTCGGCCTCGGACAGGTTGACGTCGGGCGGGCGGACCTCCACGCCGACCCGCAGGATGCGCCCGGTCGCGGCGTCGATGAACCGGGCGCGCTTGCAGTCCTCGAGGTAGGGGACCCAGTCGGCGTTCTTGCTCGCGGCGCTCTCGTAGCTCAGGAACACCGCCATGTACTGGTTCGGGAAGTACGTCTTGAGGTAGGCCGTCTGGTAGGCCACGATCGCGTAGCCGGTGGAGTGGCTCTTGTTGAAGCCGTACCCGGCGAACTTGAGGATGAGCTCGAACAGGTTCTCGGCCTGCGGTCGGGCCAGCCCGCGCGACACGGCGCCCTCGACGAAGCGCGGGCGCTCGGCGTCGATCTTCTTCTGCTGCTTCTTGCTGATGGCCTTGATGAGCGTGTACGCCGCACGCAGGGGGATGCCCCCCAGCTCGTGCACGATCCGCATCACCTGTTCCTGGTAGACCATCACGCCGTAGGTCTCGGCGGTGAGCCCGTCGACCACGGGGTGGAGGCTCGGGACCGGGTCGAGGCCGTGCTTGCGCCGGTTGTAGTCCGGGATCAGGTCCATGGGCCCGGGGCGGAACAGGGCGTTGGCGGCGATGAGGTCCTCGAGGCGGTCGGGCTTCATCTCGACCAGCAGGCGCCGCATGCCGCCGGACTCGAACTGGAAGACGCCGGTGGTCTCCCCGCGCTGGAAGAGGTCGAAGACGTTGGGGTCGTCGTAGGTGAGGCGGTCGAGGTCCAGGGGATGGTGCGCGGCGCCCGGCTCGCGACCCACGGCCTCCCAGATGGCCCGCTCGGGCAGCGTCTGGCGGATGAGGGCCTTGCACCGCTCGATCACGCTGATCGTGCGCAGACCCAGGAAGTCCATTTTGAGCAGGCC
>CAYWOF010000381.1:0-3980 GCA_964459825.1 uncultured Phycisphaeraceae bacterium
TACTGCCTCGAGCGCCGCTGGGGCACCTCGCTCAACAGCTTCGCGCCCGACCCCGCCAACCCCGCCCCGCCGCCCCCGTCCAACTCGGCGCCCCAGATCAGCTTCACCATCGCCGGCCTGTCCAAGCAGGACTTCACCCAGAACGCCGACTACGTCGGCGACACCTTCAAGACCCTCTCCGGCAAGGCGACCCTGAACGACTACGTGCCCACCATCAAGCAGTACCCCGAGGAGCGCTCCGTCCAGGGCCAGGTCATCCCGAACAACAACAATGCCGGCCCCGGCGGCCCGCAGCCCTACCACACGCTCTACCCCGAGGTCGCCCTCAACAACAACGAGTTCACCCACGATCCCACCCCCGGCCTCCCGGGCGATGAGTACTCGACCCTCCGCCTGACCGACCTGCTCCTGCCCCTGGCCGTCGGCCCCAGCTACGACCCCGCGCGCGCCAGCGGCGGGGCCGCCGACGACCCCGGCTGGCTCACCCTGGGCGAGACCCTCGCGCTCGCTCTCGCCTACGACGAGCCCCAGGCCGGCGAGGGCTTCGACCTCCTCATCGGCCTGGGCGGCACCGCCGGCACGCCGCCGCGCACCGACCGCGGCAACCTCGTGCTCGACAACTACCTCCCCTTCGAGGACCTCAACAACAACGGCGTCTTCGACGCCGGGGCCGATCGGCGCCGCTCGCCGGGCATCCCCCTGGCGCTCAACATCCTCGCCCAGTTCACCGTGGCCGACCGCGAGATCGCCACCCTCGGACGCGCCCAGCCGGGCCTGGTCAACATCAACACTGCCCCGCCCGACGTGCTCCGCGCCCTCCCCCTCCTCTCGCCCATGTACGGCGCCGAGCCGCCCGCCCCGCTGGGCAACGGCCAGCCCAACTGGTGGGGCACCAACCCCATCCCCGCGCCCCCCAACCAGGTCCTCCTCCACAACCAGCAGGGCCAGCCCGCCTCCGACATCGCGGCCACCCTCGTCGCCTATCGCGACAAGCTCCTGACCGCCACGCGACCCCCCCAGGCGCTCCTCAACTACCGCGACTCCGGCTCGCCCGAGCTGCCCCTCGCCTACGACGGGCGCTTCCAGACCACCGGCATCGCCGGCCTGCGCGAGAACCCCGGCCTGGCCTCCGTCGGCGAGCTGCTCTGCCTCGTCAACGCGGCCAACGCCGCCGACCCCCACTCCATCGACCACCTCGCCTTCGACACGGCCAACAGCGGCGCCGTCGGCGTCACGACCACCCTCTACGGCGACAACCCCGCGACCACCGGCACCAACGATCCCGACCGGCTCGACTCGATCGTCGACAACTACTCCGAGAAGCTCGCGATCGCCAGCGCGCTGATGAACACCGTCTCGACCCGGAGCGACCTCTTCGCCTGCTGGTTCGTCCTCCACGGCTACCAGCGCTCGGACACCGAGAACCTGACCGACGACGACCCCCTCGCGCCCACCATCGCCAAGCGGTTCGTGATGGTCGTCGACCGCTCCAACGTGGTCCGCAAGGGCGAGAAGCCCCGGATCCTGCTCTTCAAGGAAGTGCCCATGCCGTGACACGCGGCCCCCCGGGGAGTGTGCCCCAGGCGGCGACCCGCAGGGGAGCGGTCGAGAGAGAGTCCTCACCGTGCCCGATCGCGGAGCGGGCATAGAGTGAGTGCCGGGGGCCGGTGCAAGCCGGCCCTCGGCTTTCCAGGGTGTAGCTCAGCTTGGTAGAGCGTCTGGTTTGGGTCCAGAAGGCCGGAGGTTCAAATCCTCTCACCCTGATTCACCCCGCGCCCCGCGTCGCTTGACCGGCGGGACCGACCGAGACAAAATGTCTACGTGCGGGTCATCAGCCTCAAGCCCCTTCGGGAGTTCTGGGGCCGGCACCCGGACGCCGAGGGACCGCTCCGACAATGGTACAGGATCGCGACCCGAGCTCGGTGGACCAGCCTTCGGGACGTGCGCCGGACCTACCCGCACGCCGACGCCGTGCGAACGCGGGGCGGGGACACGCTGACCGTCTTCAACGTCGGCGGGAACAAGTACCGCCTGGTGGCGCGGGTCCGATACGACTTCGCCCTCGTCAACGTCCGTTGGGTCCTGACCCATCAGGAGTACGCCCGGGGAAGCTGGAAAGGCTGAGCGCGCCGGCGCTCGAGCGCTCCGGCGCCCTGCCCCGACGCTTCGCGGGCCTGGTCCGGGCGCTGCCCCCGCGCGCCATCGCGAACCAGCGCGAGTGCGATCGCACCCTCGGGATGATCGACCGGCTCATGGCCCGCCCCCGGCTCACGCCGGGCCAGTCTCGTTACCTCGAGACCCTGGTCCAGCTCGTGCAGGTCTACGAGAGCGCACACCACCCGATCGACACGTCCGGCCTTGGCGGGATCGACTCGCTCCGCTACCTCCTCGCCGAGCACTCCATGAGCGCCGCCGACCTGGCTCGTCTGCTCGGCGTGCATCCCAGCATGGGGTCCAAGCTGCTCAAGGGTGAGCGGTCGCTCACGGTGGAACACATCCGCCGGCTCGCGGCGAGGTTCGCAGTCAGGCCCGAGCTCTTCCTGGGCTAGGCGGATCAGCTCAGCCCCGCCGCCGGCGCCCGCACGCCAGCACCCCGCCGATCGCCGCCAGCGCCATCGTCCCCGGCGCGGGCACCACCTGGATCGTCGCGTCGTCCACCACCACGCCCGCCGGCTCCGCCGGACCGTTCGGGCTGTTGTAGAGCGCCCCGCTCGCCGCCGTCGACGTCACCGTGATCAGCCGGCCCGCATCCCCCGCCGTCAGGTGGAACCGGAACACCTCGATCGGGTTGCTCGGGTCGAAGCCCGCGTTGATCGCCGGCGGCCACTGGGCCACGTGCACCGGCTCCCCCTTCGAGCCCGTGATCTCCCGGTACCCCGCGCCGAGCGAGTCGATCAGCGTCTGCGGGTACAGCCGCAGGATCGGGTTCCGGCCCAGCATGAGCGCCTCGGCGTAGAGCAGCCCATCCGTCAGGTCCGCCCCGTCGAGCCGGACGTCGAACTTCCCCTCCGCCAGGCCCAGCGAGTCCTCGATCCACCCCATCGTGCCGACCACCAGCACGTCCTCGCCCGGCTGCACGGCGATGTCGTCCTGCCCGTTGACCGTCCAGTCCAGCTTCAGCGTGGGGTTCTGGGCGACCGCGCTCGAGGCGAGCGCGCCGATGGCGATGGCGAACAACCCGGTCTTCATGGCTCATCCCCTCCCGGCGGGGTTCTTCAGGCCTCCGCCGTGAAGACACCATGCCCCACGAACCGTCCCGCGACGAGGCCGCCACCCCCGCGCCACGGCTCTCGGACCCGCCCCCCGCCCTCGTGCGCGGCGCCCGCGCCACAGGCCGACCCCCGGGCCACCCACCCCGGCTCCGGACCCAAACGTCCGAGTACGTTCCCCGCCGAAGCAGAGGGCCGCCAGGGGTGAGGAGCCACCCATGGTCCATTCACTCGGTGCGTTGTTCTCGGATGCCGCGCGGGCGTGGGCCGACCCCCACGCGCGTCAGGCGCTCCTGCTCCCCGTGCCGCTGCTCTTCGGCGCCATCGGCCTCGTCCTCTCCGTGCTCGTCGTCGCGGGCGCCGGGCGCTCGCGCGGGGCCCGGCTGGGCGTGATCGCCTGCTTCGTCATCGCCGCCGGCGTCGGCCTGGTCGGCGCCCGGGCCACGCAGCAGGCCCGCGCCGAGTTCGTGCGCCTCGACCCGCCCATGTCCAACGCCGAGCAGGCCGCCGTGGGCGAGCACGCGCGTCTCGTCCGCTACGGGTGGATGATCGCGCTCGTCCCCGCGAGCCTGGGGATGCTCCTGTCCGTGTCGCCCGATCGCCGGCGCTCCTCCGTCGCGCTGCTCGGGGCCCTCGCCGCGCTGGGCGCCGTGGCCTGGTCCGGCCTGACGACCAGCGCCGCCCTGCGCCTCGTCTACACCCACGGGCTCGGCGTGCCGGAGCGCACGCCCGCGCACCGCACCGCGTCCGCCGGCGCGCCCCGCGCCGCCC
>CAYWOF010000382.1:0-3978 GCA_964459825.1 uncultured Phycisphaeraceae bacterium
CCCTGCTATCGGCTCCCTCACCCCCAACTGCCACGATCTTGGACTACACCCGGGCCGCTACGCCACCACCCGCACCCGACGAACCGGGGCGCCCGCGACCCGCGCCAGCCGCGCCTCGCCCCCCGCGCGCAAGAACCGGTCCAGCTCGTACATCGCCGCGCCGTCGAAGGCCTTGACCGTCACCACGCCGCGCGAGAACCGCACCAGCGCGCACCGCGCCCGCAGCGCCTCGGGCACCACCTCCTCCCACGCACGCTCGATCCCCCCCACCGCCCGGCGCCGATGCCCCGCCTCACGCCGCGCCGCCTCGACCTCCGCCTCGATCGATGCCGGCCGCCCCGCGCGCACCCGGAACCCCCGCAACCGCTCCACCGCCGCCTGGGCCGCCCGCGCATCCATGCCGACCATCCTACTGGATCGCCACCGCCGGTCCATTCGTGTCCCCGCCCCCACTTCGACACCTCGGCACCTCGGCACCTCGGCACCTCGGCACCTCGGCACCTCGGCACCTCGGCACCGCGACACCGCGACACCGCGACACCGCGACACAGCGATACAGCGATACAGCGATACAGCGATACAGCGATACAGCGATACAGCGCAGCATATAACATACTGTCATTTAACAAGTTACAATGATATTCAGGCGCTGCGCCGCAACGGCGCCGCATCCGGCCTCGAGGCGATCGCCTCGTCCGCCGCCCGAGGCAGTCGGATCTCGAACCTGCTCCCCACGCCGGGGCTCGATGCCACCGTCAAGCTGCCGCCCGCGGCCTCGATCAGCGAACGGGTGATGGCCAAGCCGACTCCGGATCCACCCCCACCCACGCCGCGATCCAGGCTCGATTCGAAAGGCCGGAAGATCTCCCCGACCCGCGCCGGCTCGATTCCGCAACCGGAATCCTCGACGGTGATCACCACCACCCCGAACCGACCCGGGCCCTCCAGGGTGTTCCACGTGGAACACCCCCCCACGATCGAGATGCCATTCCCGCGTGGCGTTTCTTGGTCCTTGGAACGCCGCGGGCCATCGGTTGACACGCCGATCCGCAACAAGCCGCCGCCGCCACGCATCGACCGGATGGCGTTCGTGCACAGGTTGCCCAGGATGCTCTCGAGCACGGCGGAATCGACCGCGGCCCGGCACCCCCGGTCGATCCGGAGCGCCACCTCGATCCCCAGCCCGCGCACCTCATCCCGCACATCGGCCAGGACCACATCGATCGCCTGCGCCACCTCGGCAGCTTCCCCCGCCCGTCGCCGGCTCGGCGCGGCCAGCGCCAGGATGGCCTCGGCCACACGGGCGGCTCGGCACGCACACCGCTCCGCGAGCACCAGGGCCTCCTGCATCCTCGCCCGATCGTGGGGGGTCTCCAGCGCGGAACCGGCCGCCGCGGCCATGGGTGTCAGGATGTTGTTGATCTCGTGGGCGATGCCCGTGGCCGCGACCCCCAGGATCTGAAGCCGCCGCGCGTGATCACCATCCGACAGACTCGGCTCGAGCCCCGGCCCCGGGGCCAGCGTGAGCCTGCCATCGCGCCTCGTTCCGCGCGGTTCGCCCAAGTGCGCGCTCCCATGCCACAGCCCCGCCGGGAGAGGGGGGGGTGGCTACCTCCGGCTATCGGTCCCTTGCGGGCATCCCTTTGGGCCGCGGCGATCGATGGCGCCGAATCAGCCCTCACGCTGCGAAACCCACCGGTCGGAGGTTCCAGCCATCAGCCCGGCCCCGGACGCCAGCCAGGCCCGGATGGCGGTGGGGCGGACATCCAGGTCCACCACCGCCGCCAGGTCCACCCAATCGAAGGCGATCTTGGGCTCCCGGCTCGCCGTCTCGCCCGTCACCCCTTGACCCCCCTGTTCCACGTGGAACACCAGGTTCAGCTCGTGGCGATCGCGCTTAGCATCGCGGAACAGCACCTCGGCCGCCAGAGCCAGCTCCCCGACCCGGACCGGCCAGCCCAGTTCCTCCATCCACTCCCGCGCCAGGGCCTCGGCGGCGGTTTCCCCAAACTCCACGTGGCCACCCGGCAGGTACATGTACCCGCGCTTGAGGCTCCGGCACAGCAGGACCCTGGATCCACGAACCAGGAGCCCACGCGCGATCAACTCGATCTGTTCGTCGGCCATTCGCTATTCTCTGGAGGCGGCGGGAGCCGCGGAGAATACAGATCGAATCACCGGCCTGCCGAAGCAAGAAGTGCGCGTTCGATGGCTTGGCGCTTGAATACCAAACATATACCTACTATTGTGGCAGGCCACGAGCTGCCTTGAGTACCAGGAGGGTTGCATGGCTGTTTCGACCGCGGGCGGAACCACCGGCAAGGTCAGACGACTCGGGCGCGGCCTCAGCGGCCTGCTGGGGACTCCCGTAGCGATCGCGCCCCCGGCGCCGGGCGGTGGGGGGGTGACCGCGCTCGAACGGCCCGCCGCGGAACCGCCCGGTGGCGTGCCGCCCGTTACGCCCCGCGCGCCCGTCGAGGTCAACGGCGCGCAGGCTCCGCACGATCGCGGCCTCGAGATGATCGAGGTGGGCGCGATCGCGCCGAGCCCCTTCCAGCCGCGCCGGTCGTTCGATGAAGCCGCCATCGCGGGTCTGGCCGAGTCCATCAAGCGCTCGGGCCTGATGCAGCCGGTCATCGTGCGCCCGGTGCGGGGGCCGCACGGTGGGGGGGTGAGGCGGTTCGAGCTCGTCGCGGGCGAGCGGCGCTGGCGTGCGGCCGAGCGCGCGGGCCTCGCGCGGATCCCGGCGGTCGTGCGCGATCTCTCCGATGAAGAGTCCGCCGAGTGGGCCCTCGTCGAGAACATGCAGCGCGAGGACCTCAATCCCGTGGACCGCGCCATGGCCCTGCGCGCCATGTGCGAACGCTTCGGCCTCTCCCACGGCCAGGTGGCCGACCGCATCGGCGTCGAGCGCCCGACCGTGGCGAACCTGGTCCGCCTGACCGAGCTCGAGCCGGGCGTCCTCGACCTGCTCGCCTCCGGGCGCCTCGGCGTGGGGCACGGCAAGGCCCTGCTCGGCGCCCCGCCGGGCCAGCCGCGCCTGGAACTCGCGGCCCGCGCCGCGCGCGAGTCCTGGAGCGTGCGCCGGACCGAGCGCGAGGCCGCGCGCCGCGCGGCGCCCGCGCCGGCGCCCCCGCGCCCCGGCCCTCCGCGCCCCACGCACCAGTCCCTCGAGCAGCAGCTCGGCGAGCACCTGGGCACGAAGGTGCGCATCGCCACCGACGCGAGCGGCGCGCGCGGCCGGCTCACGATCGAGTTCTACGGCCTCGAACACTTCGATGGGCTGATGGCGCGCCTGGGATTCCAGATGCAATAGCCCCGCGCACCGCCGGGCGCGCCGCCTCCGCTCTCGGGCTCGGTCGTGGCCGCCGCGTCGATGTGTGGCAGAGCATGGCGCGCCGCCCGACGCAGCGGCGCCACGCCCGTGTCGCCCGCATCGCCCGCCCGATCCGCCGCGGCCATCCCGCGCCGCGTTGCCCGGAGCCTGACCTTAGTTGTGCAGGGCTCGGGACCGCGTCGCTCGCGCTGCTGAGAATCCATGCGAGTTCGGTTGTGCCCGTCCGATGCGCACCGCTTTCTTTCGGTGCGCCGCGGTCACCGCGCGCACGGCATCCGTTCGGAGACTCCAATGAGTATTGGCTCCCGCGCGCGGCCGTGTCTAAGATGGCGGCTCGGGGCGGGGGTTGACCTCATTCTCACGAGTCGCCGCGAGCGCCCTTGCTCGTGGGCCCAGCAAGGAGATGATCGATGGCGCGTCGTCGCAAGCGTTCGGTCCGCGGATTGGCCGGGTTCTCCATCGAGGCGCTCCAGGCGGAGATCGCGCACCGTCAGAGCGGCCTGGAGACCGAGCGTCGGCGCCTGCAGGCGGCCCTGGCGCGGATCGAGGACCAGATGGGCGCGCCCGCCCGGCGCGCCCCGCGACGACCGGCGGGCCGGCGCGGACGGGCGGCGGCGGCACGGCCCGGACGCCGCGCCGGC
>CAYWOF010000383.1:0-3974 GCA_964459825.1 uncultured Phycisphaeraceae bacterium
ATGACGCCGTCGGCGAAGAGGTAGAAGACCACCGCCGCGAGCCCGTTGCGCGTGAAGCGGCCGTCGCGGGGGCCGGCGACGACGCCGACGAGCATGTACCCCGAGTGGGCGATCGAGGAGTAGGCCAGCAGGCGCTTGATCGACGTCTGGCGCAGCGCCAGCACGTTGCCGACGGTCATGGTCAGGGCCGCCATCACCCACAGGAGCACGCGCGCCGGCTCGGGGAGCGAGTGGCCCGCGCCCCCGTCCGGGCCGCGGGTCCAGCCCGCGGCATCGGCCAGGAGGATGATCGCGAGGAACCCGGCGGTCTTGGGGGCGAACGCGAGGAAGGCACCGACGGGCGCGCCCGCGCCCTCGTACACGTCGGGCGTGTAGAAGTGCATGGGCACGGCGGCGATCTTGAACGCCACGCCCAGCAGCGACACCAGCAGGCCCGCCATCGCGATCGGGCTCACCTGCGCGCCGCCCAGGTGCGCCGCGATCCCCGCCAGGCTCGTCGTCCCCGTCCCGCCGTAGAGCAGCGCGAAGCCGTACAGGAACGTCGCCGCCCCGAGCGCCCCGAGGAAGAAGTACTTGACGCCCGCCTCCTGCGAGCGCGCGCGACGCGTCGAGACCGTCACCATGATGTAGGTCGGCAGGCTGGTCAGCTCCAGCGCCAGGAAGAGCCAGATCAGATCGTCGGCGCTGGCGCAGAGCATCACCCCCGTCAGGGAGAACAGGAAGAAGGAGTAGAACTCGGCCCGGTTCGTGCGCAGCGGGTTGAACGCGATCCGGCCCTGTCCGACCAGGCGCTCCTCGTCCCGGTCCACGGTTCCCGCGGCCAGCAGGAGCAGCAGCAGCCCGACCCCCGCCACCACGCCCTTGGCGTAGGGAAGCAGGCCGGGGAGGGGCCCGGACCCCACGGGCGCCACCGCCGCGAGCACGCCGGCCGCCACCAGCGCCAGCCCGGCGATCGGGGCGCACAGGCGGCGCGTCGCCAGGCGCGGCGACAGGCCCGTCACCATCACCACGCAGGTGGCGATGAAGAGCGCGATCTCCGGCCACATGAAGCGGAGCTTGTCGGCGATCGGGCTCATCGGGCCGCCTCCTCACCCGGGGGCGCGGGCGCCCGCACGGTCCGCGTGCCGGGGTCGGTCGACGGGGCGCGCACGAGGCGGATCGTCTGGTCGATCGGAGCCTGGAGGGCCTCCAGGAATGGCCGGGGATAGACCCCCATGAGGACGCACAGCGCCGCCAGCGGCAGGAGCAGGCCGATCTCCCGTCGCGTCAGGTCCGGCGGGAGGGCCGGGTGCTCGTGGGCCGTCGCCCCGTGGTGGTCGTGGCCGTGCGGCTCGACGAGGGGACCGAAGACGACCTTGCCGGTCATGAAGAGCAGGTAGATGGCCGCGACGATCATGCCGGTCCCGGCCACAGCGGCGAGCCACGGCCCGAGGTGCCCGCCCGTGCCGCCGGGCAGGTCGCCCCACACGTCCCCGGCCTGGAACGCGCCCAGCAGGCAGAGGAACTCGCCCACGAAGCCGTTGAGCCCGGGCAGACCGACCGAGGAGAGCACGAAGAAGACCATGAACGTCGCCCAGATCGGCATGCGGGCCGCCAGGCCGCCGAGCTCGCGCATCGAGCGGGTGTGGTACCGCTCGTAGATCATGCCGATCAGGAGGAACAGCGCGCCCGTCGAGAGCCCGTGGTTGAGCATGTAGAGCACCGAGCCGGTGAGTCCCGTGGCGTTGAGGGCGATGAGCCCGAGCACGCAGAAGCCCAGGTGCGAGACCGACGAGTAGGCCACCAGCTTCTTGACGTCCGTCTGTACCCAGCAGATCAGCCCCGCGTAGACGATGCCGATGAGGCACACGATGGCGATGGCGGGGGCGTAGGCGTAGACCGCCTCCGGGCAGAAGGGGAGCGCGAAGCGGTAGAGGCCGTACGTGCCCAGCTTGAGCAGGACGCCGGCGAGGATGACCGAGCCGGCGGTGGGGGCCTCGGTGTGCGCCAGCGGGAGCCACGTGTGCACAGGGAAGAGCGGGACCTTGACCGCGAACCCGCACAGCAGCGCCAGGAGCACCCAGGCCTGCCGGCCCGGCCCCATCTCGCGGGCGGCCTGCTGGAGCGTGCCGATGTCGAACGTCCAGGTCCCGGCCCCGTCGAACGGGACCGCCAGGAAGCTCGGCTCCAGCGCCGAGTTGAACCACACCACGTAGATCAGCCCGGCCAGCGCGATCACCGACCCGGTGAACGTGAAGAGGAAGAACTTGCCCGCGGCCCGCTTGCGGTTGGTCGATCCCCAGAGGGAGATCAGGATGAACATGGGGATGAGGGTGAACTCAAAGCAGATGTAGAAGAGGATCAGGTCGCGGGCGACGAAAACGCCCGTCATCGCCGCCTGGAGCACCAGCATCCACGCGTAGTAGGTCCTGACGCGTTCGGTGATGGCCGAGAACGACGCCGCCACGCAGATGGGGCCCAGCAGGGCGGTGAGGGCCACCAGCATCAGGGCGACCGAGTCCA
Organism: uncultured Phycisphaeraceae bacterium; assembly: GCA_964459825.1. GTDB lineage: Bacteria > Planctomycetota > Phycisphaerae > Phycisphaerales > UBA1924 > CAYWOF01. The sequence continues at coordinate 2,503 of CAYWOF010000383.1, forward strand.
CGCCCACCGAGAGCGAGAGGCCGATGGACGGCAGCCACGCCAGGCTGGCGTCGAACTGGAACGCGCCCCCCTTCGACCAGTCAAAGCCGAAGGACACGCCCAGCGTGGCCGCCAGCGTCGCCAGCGTGATCGCCAGGGCGAGGGGCCGGGCCAGGCGCGCCGGAGCCGCCGCGACGACCGCGCCCCCGAGGAGCGGGATCAGCATGAGGGCGAAGAGGCTCATGCCGTCACCACCAGGATGATGAGCAGCAGGAGGGCCACGCCCCCCGCCATGCCGACCGCGTACCCGTGGAGCAGCCCGCTCTGGCTCGGGCGCAGCACCCACCCGATCGTCTTCGGCAGGGCCCCGACGGCGTTCACCAGCCCATCCACGATGAACTGGTCGATCAGGTGGAAGATGTTCCCGAGCACCCAGAGCGGCTTGCGGATCAGGAACTCGTAGAACTCGTCCACGTACCACTTGCCCTGGGCCCACCGGGCCAGCGGCTGGACGCGGGGCACCAGCCGGTCGGCGTACGACGTCGCCGCCTCCGTCCGCGTCCCGATCCCCAGCCCCGGCGCGCCGCGCGGCCCGTGCAGGCGCGCCGCCGCGAGAATCCCGATCAGCCCGATCCCCGCCGAGACGTAGTACATCACCGCGTGCGGGTCGAAGCCCAGGAACGTGCCCTGGGCTCCCCCACGCCCCGCGTGGGGCTCCGCGTGCGCGGGAGCCCCCGTGCCCGCGCCGGCCTCGTGGGCCCCCTGCGGCGACGCGTACGCCGCCGTCGATCCGTGCACCATCGTCCCCACCCACCCGTGGTGGTCCTTCTCGATGAAGTAGGTTCCCGCGGCGGCGATCGACATCACCGCCAGCAGGGCCAGCACGAGATTGATGGCCCAGCCCGGCGGGTGCGGATGGAACCCCGCGGCGCCGCCCTCGTGCCGATGGGCGTCACCCGGCTCCGCGCCGTGCCCGGCCTCGACGTGCCTGCCATGGCCGCCACCGTGGGCCGGGTGCGCCGAGCCGTGTCCGCCGTGGTCCTCGTGCGCGTGCACCTCCTCGCCGGGCTCGTAGCTCCGGGGCCCGACGAACACGCGGAAGAAGACGCGGAAGGTGTAGTACGCGGTGAGCCCGGCCGTCAGCAGCAGAATCCACCCGATCGGCGCCATGCCCGGCGTCACGAACGCCTCGGCCAGGATCATGTCCTTGCTGAAGAACCCGGCCGTGAGGGGGAAGCCCGAGAGGTTCAGGCACCCGATGAGCATCGCGACGCCCACGATGCCCCAGCCCTTCATCGACATGACACCCGACAGCTTGCGCAGGTCGAGCTGGCCGGCGAACCCGTGCATGACGGCCCCGCAGCAGAGGAAGAGCGTGGCCTTGAAGAACGCGTGCGTGAAGACGTGGAACGCCCCGCCCACGGTCGTCAGGACGCCGAGCCCCGCGAACATGTAGCCCAGCTGCGACACGGTCGAGTAGGCCATGATCCGCT
>CAYWOF010000384.1:0-3972 GCA_964459825.1 uncultured Phycisphaeraceae bacterium
GGCACAAGGCACAAGGCCCAGGGGGGTGCACGGTCAGGGACAGCTGCGACTCGTCGCGCCCCCACCGCGCGTGGCGGAGGTGCTTCGCGTGGCGCGTCCTCGCGCTCTTCGACATCGACGACGACCTCGACCTGGCACTCCGCAAGCTCTCGGACCGCGACGAGTTGTGGTTCGAGGAGTCAGAGCCCAGCGATCGCTAGTCCCCTGGAACCGTGAATCCTGGCGGAATTCCCGGGCGGGGCATCCCGCCTGGCGGCGTTGCTCCTCCCTCAAATACTCCCGGCATTCTCGCTCGTCGCGCCTTGCCAGTCGGGCGCCGCGCGCCGGGACTTCTACCAGGCCTCACGGTTCCAGGGGACTGGCGCCGGCAGGCCCGTCGGCTACTTGTTCGGAACAGGCTTCTTATGGGCCCGGGCCGCCTCTCGAGCGTGTTCGGCCGCCTTGCGTGCGTGTGCCGCGGCTTCGCGGGCGTGCTCGGTGGCCTCCCGCACGATCTGGTCGATGTCGATGTCCTTCAGGGCCTCGTCGACGATTCGATGGATCTCTTCGGGGCGGAGTTCCGTTCTGACCTCCTCCATCGCACGGCGGATCTCGCGATCGATGTCCGCCTTCTCCAGGGCCTCGTGGACGTTCTTCTGGATCTGGTCGACGTCGATGTCCCACAGGGCTTCACTGACAACCTCTTCGATCCGGATGTCGGCCAGGGCCTGGCTGACGATCTTCGGGATATCGATGGCGTCGACGACCGCCATGGCCGAGTCGAGCGCGGCATCGACGATGGCCGCGACATCGATGCTGGCGACGGCCTCAGCCATCGCCTGAGCCAGAGCCTCGGTGTCGGCCGTTTTCTGGGCTTTGGCGGCGGAGGCCGGGCCGGGTTGCGGGGCCCTGGCTGCGGCGGGAGGGGGAGTCTGGGCTGCGGCGGGCGGCGGGACGGCGGCCCCCACGCACACGACCAAGGCCGGGGCGAACAGGAACGCAAGGCGGCGGGCGTCTGGGCTCATCGGCAGTGCCTCCGAGGGGTTAGACGAGAAAAAGGGGTCGGGAGTCGATTTGGGGCGGATGGGGTCAGGTCTTTACTTCTAGCGTTCGACCCCGCGTCCGACTGGTCGAATGCTAAAAGTAAAGACCTGACCCCATTTCCCCAAATCGACTCCCGACCCCTTTTTCTTCCCTCACACCCGATACGTGTCCGCCCGCCAGTGCTTCACCGCCCGCTTGATCGCGTCCTCGGCCAGCCCCTCCTCCGCCGCGCGCCGCGCGAGGCCCACGAATTCCTCGTCGGACGCGAACCGCAGCCCCACGATCTGCCGCACGGTCAGCCGCGGGTCCAGGAGCTTCCCGGTGAGCACGTAGTGCCGCAGCTGCTCCTCCGCCCGGATGGCCCGGTCCTGGGCCTTGAGGGCGAAAATCCGCGCGAAGAACGAGAGCGCGATGACGATGAACGTCAGAACCGCGATGAGGGACGCGCTGTAGAGCCGCTGGTGGTCGCCCAGCGACTTGTAGAGGTTCACGCACGACCCGATGAACGTGAGCAGCATCAGGCTGAACAGCACGTAGTGGAACAGCGGCACGTACTGCCGGTGATTCGCGTAGTTCTGTGGGGTAGCTGGCACCGTCACACCTCCTCCGAAGTCCGACCTGCGCCGAGTATACGCGCGCGCCGCCCATGGCCGCCCGCCACGCCCTTCCGCGATTTGACGGGCCACGGCCTTGCCGCTACCATCGGCCCAGACACCCATCCGAGGCTCCCAATGGTTGGCCAGACCGTTTCCCACTACCGCGTCCAGGAGTGCCTCGGAAGCGGGGGAATGGCGGTCGTCTACGCTGCCGAGGACCTGGTCCTGAAGCGCCGGGTGGCGCTCAAGTTCCCGGCCGGCGACGAACCGGTGGACAAGGTGAGCGCCGAGCGCTTCCTGCGCGAGGCACGCTCCGCGTCGGCACTCAACCACCCGAACATCTGCACGATCTACGAGGTCGATCAGTTGGAGGGCCGCCCGTTCCTGGCCATGGAACTGGTGGACGGGACGACCCTGCGCCAGCGGATCGACGGCCGGCCGCTCCCGGTCGGCCCGCTGCTCGAGCTCGCCATTCAGATCGTGGACGCGCTCGACGTCGCGCACCTGGCCGGCATCGTTCACCGGGACATCAAGCCCTCGAACATCATGGTCACGCGGCGGGGGCAGGCGAAGGTCATGGACTTCGGCCTCGCGAAGCTCGTCCCCGGTCGCGCGACGCCGGGCAGCCAGGACTCGGCCACCGTCGTCGCGGAAGAATCGCTGACGACCAAGGGCGCCGCCATCGGCACCGTCGCCTACATGTCGCCTGAGCAGGCGCGCGGCGAACTGGTGGACCCACGGTCGGACCTGTTCTCTTTCGGGCTGGTCCTGTACGAGATGGCCACGGGCCGGATTGCCTTCGGCGGGAGCAGCAACGCGCTGATCTTCGATGCGATCCTCAACCGCGCACCTGTCGCGGCCCACCAGCTCAATCCGATGATCCCCGCGGAACTCGAGCGCATCATTGCCAAGGCGCTCGAGAAGGACCGGGAAGAGCGCTACCAGACAGCGGCCGACCTTCGTGCCGACCTGAGGCGGCTCAAACGTCAACTGGAGTCCGGGCGTCGCGAGGGCTCCGGCAGCCCCGGTCCGGCGGGGTCCATCTCGGGCCCCCTCGGCGGGCCTGTCCTGGATGTGGTGTCGCCAGGTGGCGACGGCGGTGCGGCGGTGGCCGTGACCCCACAGTCCTCACCGCCCGTGCCGCTCCGCCTCGTGCAAGGGGGGGTGGACACTGCACCGCAGGGGTCCAGCCCTGCGCCCCCTCCGGCCAGGCCCGCGATGGCCACGCCCGCGTCGGGCGTCCCGGGTGCCCCTGCCTCTTCAGCGGCCGTGGCAGCGCCTTCGGCCTCGGGGATTCCCACAGCAGGAGCCCTCCACGCGTCCGGCTGGCTGCGCCGGCTGCGCCGGGGCGCCGTCGTCCTGTTACCGCTGATCGCGGCAGCCGCCGCCTGGTACGCCTGGACGACGTTCTGGCCGCGTCCGCCCGCCGCCCGCTTCGACGCACCGTCCCTTGATGCGCTCACCTTCACGGGCAAGGTCGGTCTGGGCACGATCTCGGCCGACGGCCGATACGTGGTGCACACCGAGCAGGAGGGCCAGTCGGCCTCGCTGTGGATGCGCCAGGTGGCCACGTCGAGCCACGTGCAGATCGTGCCGCCAGCGGAAGGGCAGTTCGACGGGCTCACGCTGTCGCCCGACGGCAACTACGTCTACTTCACGTGGTACGCCAGGGGCGAGAACATGGGAGTGGTCTATCGGCTTCCCACCCTCGGAGGCTCCCCGCAACGGGTTCTCGAGGATGTGGACACACCGATCGCGTTCGCGCCGGATGGGACGCGCATCGCGTTCCTGCGGGGCGATCAGGCCGGGAACACCAATCTCGTGGTGGCGAACGCCGATGGCAGCGAGGCCCGCATCCTTGCCTCACGCGGCCGGCCCAAGGAGTTCCTGGTCAACGACATCGCCTGGTCGCCCGACGGGCGGTTCATCGCGGTGGCCGAGCGGGATCGTCGCGATGCGCGGATCTACGTGGCGGCCATCGACGTCGCGGGCGGCGCCGAGCGCCGCCTGATCGACGCGCCGTGGTTCGGGTTCAGCGGTGTCGTGTGGCGCCCGGACGGCCAGGGGCTGATCGCGACGGGGACCGTGCAGCCCGTGGCGACCACCGGGCATCAGATCTACGAGATCCCATGGCCGGAAGGCGCACCGCGCCGGATCAGCAGCGACCTTGGCAACTACTCCTGGCCCCGCCTGACGGCCGACGGGCGGACGCTGTCGGTCATCCGCGACGAGCGCAACTCGCGCCTCTGGACGGCCACGATGGCGCGTCCCGCAGAGGCGGCCGCCATCGGCGTGAACGGCGACGGGTCGGCCGGGATCGACATCGCCCCCGACGGCGCGCTGGTCTACACCT
>CAYWOF010000385.1:0-3971 GCA_964459825.1 uncultured Phycisphaeraceae bacterium
CGTGCTGAACGTCAACGACTACACCTGCTTCCAGACCAAGTTCGCCCTGAGCGACCCCTGGGCCAACTGTGACGGGAACGTGAACCAGAACGCCGCCGGCACGCAGTACACGCTGCGCTTCGACGTCAACGACTACATCTGCTACCAGACGAAGTTCGCGCTCGGCTGCCCGTGAACCGGCGCCATCGGGTTGAGCCCCGCGCCCGCCGCGACCCGGCGGGCGTTTTCTTCATGGAGCAGGCGCGGGGCGATGGTCAGGGCAGGGCCACGGGCTCGATCGAGATCGCACGCCAGCGGGGTCCCTCCCGGCGCCAGGCCAGGCGCCACCAGGAGATGTAGGGCAGGCCGTAGCCCTCGGCGGTGACGCTCACGCGCGTCTGGGTCCGGCCGTTGGCCGGCCCGTCCACCACCGCCTCGGTCTGGACAACCTTGTAGCCCCGGACGGCGTACTGGCCGCCCAGGGTCGCGCGCACGAGCGCGATGATCGCATCCTTGTCGAGGCCTCCCGGCCCGCCGGGGATGGGGAGGGGCGCTCCCCCGGGAACGAGGAGACGCACATCCTCCGAGAGCAGCTCGTCGAGGGCGGCACCATCCACGCGCGCCGTGGCGTCCACGAGTCGAGCCGTCGCGGCCCGCATGGCCTCGCGCCGGGTCTCCACGCTCGCGCCGACGAGGTAGAGGCCCGCCCCGAGGAGCAGCCCCGCCACGGCGATCAGAGCCCCCCGCCGGACCTGGGCGCGCTGGATCAGCCACCACGCGGCGACGATGCCGGTCGCGGCCACGGCGGCGGCCGGGATGGTCTGGTTCTCGAGGAAGAGCCGTTCCAGGATCGGCGCACCGGGAAGAGGGCTGGGGCGCGACGCGACCTGGGCGAGGACCAGCCGACCGGCCATGCACGCTCCCTTCGGGGTCCGCCCTCGCCGAGCCCGAGGGCGCGCCGGACCCCATGGACTGTTCGCTCCACGGCCCGCCGGGGTTCGTCACGGCCACCAAGCCGCGGCCGGACCGAATAGTTGGCCCCGGCGACCCCGCGCGAGCCGATCCGAACTCTCACGGTTGCGTTGCGCGCCGAGGGAGCCGCCATGCCCGAGACCTTCTTCCCCCCGATCACGGCCGAGGCGCCCCCCGCGGCATCGCTCCTCGAGCGCAACCTGGCGGCGCTCTCGCTCTCCTCGCCCGCGGTGGCGGAGCTGATCCGACGGACCGCGCCGAGGGCGGACGTCGTCTTCACGACCGGCGACGACGGGGCGGTGACGGGCACGATCGGCTCGGACGGCGGACCACGCCTGCTCGCCTCGCGCCGGCGCCCGCTCGAGGAGGCGGAGCGTCTGGCGGCGTCGGTGGACGTGTCGGCGGCGGCCGGGGCCCTGGTCATCGGCTTTGGCCTGGGGCACCACGTGGCGGCGCTGGCCCGGCGCCTGCGCCGGGCGGGGACGCTCTTTGTCTTCGAGCCGGACGTCGCGCTCCTGCGCGCCGTGCTGGAGCGCATCGACCACGCGCCCACCTTCCTCCTCACCAACGTCTCGATCCTCACCGACGCGAGCGACACGGCGGCGATCGCCGCGGGAACGCGCGGCGTCGAGGGACTCATCGCGCTGGGGGTGCGCATCGTGCGCCACGCGCCGAGCCTGTCGCGTCTCGGCGAGAGCGCCCAGCGGTTCGAGACGACGTTCGCCGGCGCGATCCAGGCCGTCAAGACCGGCGTCGTGACCACGCTGGCCCAGGCGGAGACGACGATCCGCAACCTGGTGGGGAACGCGGGGGCGTACGCCGGGGCGGGGTGCCTGGGCCTGGGCGAGCTCGCGGGCGCCGGCGCGGGCCACCCGGCGCTGGTGGTCTCGGCCGGCCCCAGCCTGGCCCGGAGCATGGACCTGCTGGCCCGGCCCGGCGTGCGCGAGCGCACCGTCATCATCGCGGTCCAGACCGTCCTCAAGCCGCTGCTGGCGCGCGGCATCCGGCCGCACTTCGTCACGGCCCTCGACTACCACGAGATCTCGCGCCGGTTCTACGAGGGGCTCACGCCCGACTCGGTGCGCGGCGTGACGCTGGTGGCCGAGGCCAAGGCCCACCCCGCGATCATCGAGGCCTTCCCCGGCCCGGTCCGCTTCGTCGCCGACCCCTTCCTCAACGAGCTCCTGGGCGACGAGGTGGAGCACCCGACGACGGAGCTGACGCCCGGGGCCACCGTCGCGCACCTGGCGTACTACCTGGCGCGCCACCTCGGGTGCGATCCCGTCGTGCTCGTGGGACAGGACCTGGCCTTCACGGACGGGCAGTACTACGCCGCCGGAGCGGCGATCCACGAGACCTGGGCGGGCGAGCTGAACCCCTTCAACACGCTGGAGATGATGGAGTGGCAGCGGATCGTCCGGCACCGCTCACGCCTCATCCGGCGCCAGGACACGCTGGGGCGCCCCGTCTACACCGACGAGCAGATGGCGGCGTACCTGTTCCAGTTCGAGCGGGACTTCCTGGCCGATGCCCGTCGCGGGCTCACGGTGATCGACGCGACCGAGGGGGGGATCGCCAAGGCCCACACGCGCGTCGAGGCGCTCGGCGCGACGCTGGAGCGCCACCGGCCCGCGATGGACCTGCGCCTGCCGGAGCCGGCCCCGAGCACCCGGACGGTCGATCCGCGCGTGGCGGAGCGATTGCGCCGGGTGCGGGGGTCCATCGCGCGGCTGTCCGAGCACTCCCGCCGGGCGGGGGAGCTGCTGCGCGAGATGCAGGACCACCAGGCCGACCAGGCGCGCGTGAACCGGCTCATCGGGCGGGTGACGGAGCTTCGGGACGAGGTGCGCCGGCTCGAACCGGCGATGAGCCTGGTCGACCGGCTCAACCAGGTCGGGGTGCTCAATCGCGTCAAGGCGGACCGGCTCATCGAGCTCCAGGAGGAGCTCACGCCGATGGAACGCCAGCGCCGGCAGATCGATCGGGACCTTGCCAACGTCGCGTGGACCGCCGACGCGGCCGACCAGCTCGGCACCCTCCTGGACGGCGCGATCGCGGGGCGGGTCGGGGCTCGACTGGGTGCGCCAGCGACGGCGCCGGGGCCCGGCCCCGCGGGCGGGCCCGTGCCGCACCCGGCCGAGGCCGGCGCCGGGCCCGGAGCGATGGCGGCTGTGATCATCGCCGATCCGGACTTCTCATCGCTCGGCGACGGCCGTGATCTGGGGCGACCGCCCGCGGACGGGCCCAATGCGCTGCGTCAGACGCTCGCGCGCGCGGCGCGCTCGGCGCGGGTGCGCCGCGTGCTGATCCTGGCGACGAATGGCGCGCGCGTGCGGGAGATCGCCGGTGAGGCGCCCGCCGGCCTGGATGTGGAGATCGCGGCGCTCGACGGACTGGCGACCGAGCGGCTGCGCCGGCGTCGGCGTTCCATCGGGGCGGCCCGGCGCTGGGCCGAGGCGTGCTGGCGCGGAGGCCTCGCGGGGCTGACGGTGTTCGACGAGATCCTGCACCCGCCCATCGCCTGGCCCGCGATGCGCGAGCGGGGGATCGATGCGGGAGTGTTCGTGGGGTGCGACTGGGCCCGCCTCGATCCCGGGCTGGTGGACGCGGTCATCGAGCGGTACCTGGAGCGGCCCGAGGGGTACCGCTTCGCCTTCACCCAGAGCGCGCCGGGACTGGCGCCGCTCGCGATCGATGCCGATCTGGTCCGGGCCATGGCCGAGCACGCGGGCCGGCTCGGCCTGCCGACGTCGCTGGCCTGGGGCACGCTGGACGCCGGGGAACAGACGCCCGAAGCGCTCCGGTACGTCCCGGGGCTGGGGTACGCGCCGTTCGGTCCCGTGGCGGACCCGATCGCCAAGCCGTGCTGCGTGCCGATCGCGCCAGTTCCGGCAGCGGACCGGCCGCCGTCGCAAGGACCCGATGCCCGAGCGCGCTGGCAATCTGCACCGCCGTCGTCCCGATCCCGCCGGCCCCGCCGTGAACCAGCAGCGTCTCGCCCGGCGCAAGTCGGGCGCGGT
>CAYWOF010000386.1:0-3964 GCA_964459825.1 uncultured Phycisphaeraceae bacterium
GGTCCGCGTCGGGCGTGGAGGGCGCACAGGGCTCCCATGCGAGCGGCGGCGCGGATCAGGGCGCCGGTCTTGTCGCGATGGACGGCCTCGAGGCGATCGGGGGTGGGCGCGCCCGCGCCGGAGACACCCTCGAGATCGAGCGTCTGGCCGACGATCATGCGGGTGGTCGCGTGCGTCAGCTCGGCGATGAGCGCGACGGCGAGGGCGGGATCGGGCGTGCCCTCGATGAGGAGCGCGGGCGCGAGGGCCATCAGCGCATCGCCGGCCAGGATGGCGGTGGCCTCGTCGAAGGCCACGTGGACCGTGGGGCGCCCCCGGCGCAGGTCGTCGTTGTCGAGCGCGGGGAGATCGTCGTGCACCAGGCTGAAGGCGTGGACGCACTCGATCGCGGCGCCGGCGGGCAGGCTCGCCTCTCCCGGCGCGCCCAGCGCCGCGCACGCGTGCCAGGCGAGGACGGGGCGCAGCCGCTTGCCCCCGCCGAGGAGCGCGTACCGCACGGCGTCCAGGAGCCGGGGCGGCATGTCGAGGCGCCGCGTCCACCCGTCGAGGTAGCGGTCGATCGCGGGCACGCACCAGAGCGGGTCGCCGGACATGCGGGACTGTACCGGTCTGAGGCCGGGTCCGGGGGCTAGCTAGGACGACTCCTGCGACCGGAGGAGCTGGTAGATCTCCGGAGCCGAGCCGGCGGCGTAGATGCGCTCGCGGAACTGGTCCATGGTCATCAGCCGGCTGATCCGGGCGAGGGCCTGGATGTGGTCGCTGGTCCGGTCGGGCGGGCTGGCCAGGAGCACGACGAGGCGAACGGGCTGGCCGTCGATGGCCTGGAAGTCCATCGGGGCCGCGGGCTTTCCGATCGCCATGGCGAGGGAGCGCATGCCCTCGCACTTGCCATGGGGGATCGCGAGGCCGTGCCCGATGCCCGTGGTGCGGGTGAGCTCGCGGGTCCAGACGGCCTCCTTGAGGAGCGAGGGGTTCGCGACGCGTCCGGTGGCGGCGAGCAGATCGACCAGCTCGTCGATCACTCCACGCTTGTCGAGGGCCACGAGCGGCGCCTTGATGCACTCGGGGGTGATGATCTCGAGCAGGTTCATGGAGTCTCGCGAGCGGGGCCGGCCGTCGGCGGGGAAACGGCGGGCGCCCTTCCCTCGGGGTCACCGAAGCGACGGGCGAAGAGTGTACCGCCCTCGGCGGGCCGGAAAAGGGGAGGCCGGTCCGCGTTACGCGAGCTCGCACGCGAAGGAGCCGTCCTGGTAGGTTCCGGCGGGCTCCCCCGGAAGACCCCGGGGCAGGAGCGCGGACCCCCGGGCGGCGCGCCGCGAGTGCCAGCGGCGGGCCCACTCGACCTGGCCACCGTTCTCCTCCGGCTCGAGGCTGCACGTGGAGTACAGCAACCGACCGCCCGGAGCCAGGAGGGGAATGGCGTCGGCGATGATCTGGCGCTGGATGGCGGTGAGGCGGCCGAGCTGACCCGCGGCGCACCGGTACCGGGCCTCGATGCGCCGGGCCAGGACGCCCGTGTTCGAGCAGGGCACATCGAGCACAACGAGATCGGCGCGCCCGTGCCAGCGCTCGCGCAGGGTCGGGGCGGCGTGGATCTCCACGCGCGATGCGCCGCCGAGCGTGCGCCGCAGTCCCGCGAGGCGCTGGGCGTCCACATCGCTGGCGACGACGGCGGACTCGGGAAACGTCGCCGCCAGCTGGCGGGTCTTGGTGCCCTGGCCGGCGCACACGTCGATGACCACGCGGGGTCGCAGATCGGCCACGAGCGCCACGGCGGCGGAGGCGGCGGGGTCCTGGACCCAGACGTCGGGGCGGGCGGCCAGGTAGGGGCCCAGGAGCCCGTGGGGCGCCACCCACACATGGCTGCCCGGAGCGTCGTGCGGCGCCAGCGCCTCGTGCATCGCCACGCCCGGCGGCAGGCCGACGCCCAGGTCCTGGGCGGCGCATCGCGTGAACAGGATGGTCGGGGGCGCGACGAGCGAGTGCATCGCGAGGCGCCGGGTCGTTTCGGGGCCGAACCCGGTCCGCCATCGCTCCAGGAGCCACGCGGGGTGGCTGGTGGCGATCGCCAGTCGTTCCGCATCGCCCTCGGGAAGGAGATCGCGCGGCAGGGCCAGGGCCGAGCCGTCCGAGAGGGGGATCTCATCACGCCGGTCCGACCAACGCTCCCGCCGACCCTCGCCTCCATCCCGGGGACGGAGCGCGGCGATCTTGCGCAGCACCGCGTTGACGAGCCCGGCCGCGCCCGGTCGACCGAGCGCGCGGACGCACTCGACCGACTCGTTCACGGCCGCGTGGCCGGGAATGCGATCCAGCAGCAGGAGCTGGGCCGCGCCGGCCATCAGCGCGCCCCGCACCGGCGGCTCCAGGCCCGCGGCGGGGGTATCGAGGACGAGGTCCAGGAGATACTCGAGGGTCATCCACCGCCGGACCGCGGCGTCGTAGATCGCGTGGGCCAGGGCGGCCTCGCGGGCGTCCCCCTCCACCGGTCCGGGGGCGTCGGGACGCAGGTCGGGGTAGATTCGGGCCTGGCGGGCCAGGGCCCGGGCGGCCGCGAGGCGCGCCGGCTCCGGGCCGGATCGGCTTGAACCGGCGGTGCCGGGCCGGAACGATGCTCGGGACGATCCCACGGGCCGACTGTAGGGTTCGGCCCCCGGGGCGCCCGGAACGCGGCGGCGGCGGACACGATGGTAACAACGCCCAGCATCCAGGCGGTGGAAGCCGGCGCGGCGCCCCTCCGGGAAGGCGCGCGGTCGAACGGGTTGCGCCGGCGAGCGCGCCCGCGAACCGCCGGGGGCCTGCTGGGGGGGATGAGGGTCCGCAAGAAGCTGATCTTCCTGCACACGCTGTTCTCGGTGGGCCTCGGGCTGATCCTGCTGGTCGCGATCCGGCCGGCGGTGCGCGAGGTGGTGGAGCAGGCGGAGCTGAGCCAGGCCCGTGCGCTGCTGGCGATCGCCGTGGCCGGGCGTGGGGAAGGGGCGCTGCCGGATGCGTCGGTCCGCACCGGGCAGCCGGGCGAGCTGGGGCTGACGCCGGCATCGGCCGCGGCGGCGCGGGCAAGTCCGGGCCAGCCGATCGAGGGGCGCACGAGCGCGGGCCGGTCGGTCGCGGTGATCTTCGAGCCGGGTCCGGCGGGGGCGGCGGGGACCTTCTCCACGCTCGCGGTGCGGATCCCGGAGTCGCGATCGGCGGTGGTGCGCCTGTACACGCTCGTGACGGTGGCGCTGCTGGCGGCGTACGCGCTGGTGGCGGCGGCGCTGGAGCTCTTCGTGCTCCCGCAGCACGTCTACCGGCCGATCCGTCGCCTGCTGGAGGCGGATCGCGCGGCGCGCGAGGGGCGACCGGCGGGGGAGATCGTGCCGGAGGCGGCGATCCCCGCGGACGAGCTGGGCGAGATCATGCGATCGCGGAACGAGACGATTCTGGCGCTGCGCCAGAACGAGGCGGCGCTGGCCGATGCGCTCTCGCGCCTGGAGGCCGTGGCCACGGACCTCAGGCGGAAGAACCACCTGCTGGAGGCGGCGCGGCGCAACCTGGCGGACGCGGACCGGCTGGCGAGCCTGGGCATGATGTCCGCGGGGATCGCGCACGAGCTCAACACGCCGCTGGCGGTGCTCAAGGGCCTGGTGGAGCGTCTGAGCGCGGCGCCGTCGCGCGGGATGCCCGGGCCGGACGCGGACCTGATGCTCCGGGTGGTCCGGCGCCTGGAGCGCCTGGGGGAGAGCCTGCTGGACTACGCGCGCGTGCGCCCGCCGGAGTCCCGTCCGGTGGGCGTGCGCGGGCTCGTCGACGAGGCGACGACGCTGGTGCGCCTGGACCGCGACGCGCGCGACATCGAGTTCGAGAACCGCACGCCCGGGGACCTGACGGTCGAGTGCGATGGGGACCGCATGGTCCAGGTCCTCGACAACCTGCTGCGCTAAGCGACCGTCGCGGTGGGTTCGCGCCGCGGCGCGGGGGGCGC
>CAYWOF010000387.1:0-3951 GCA_964459825.1 uncultured Phycisphaeraceae bacterium
AGCAGGTTGCCCGCCGCGTCGTAGCGGTAGTCGATCTCTTCGGGCGAGCCCTGGTTCACCGTGCGCGTCAACGTGTCGATCTCGTTGCGGCTGGTGACGGCGTGCTGGTCGAGGAAGTCGGAGAGGCCCGGCGCATCGCTCAGCGCCTCGCGCTGCACCCAGTTGCCGAGCAGGTCCAGGTCCCAGCTGTCATCCCGGAGCACGCTCGTCGCGCTGCCGGTGTCGAGCACGATGTCGCAGTCGACCAGGCGCTGGAGGGCGTCGTAGCCGTTGGTCTGGGTCTCATCGCTCCCGGAGGTTCCGAGGGGCATCGGCGTGCGGGTGGCGCTCGTCCGATTGCCCTCGACGTCGTACGTGTACTGGATCCGCGTCAGGGTTCCGGAGCCGGCGGTGGCCCGCTGCCAGTGCAGGTCCTTCACGCGCCCGAACTCGTCGAGGCCGGGCAGGCCGAAGACGCCCGGCGTGCCGCCGGCGAGGGTTTCGTCGAGGCCCAGGCTTCGCGCGATCTTGCCGGGCGAACCGGCCAGCGTCATCTCGGCCCGCCGCCCCGAGCCGATGTGCCGGAACCGGGCGACCTGCGAGGGTCCGGGGGTCGTGGGGATCGTGTCGATGGAGGCGATGAGGCCCAGCGCCTGCATGGGCGTGCCGGAGGCGCCGTAGCCGAAGTCCACCTGGCGCGCTTCGGCGGGGCCGTAGCCGGGAGGATTCGGGTAGGTCATCCGCTGCAGGCGGTCGTGGCCGATGGGCCAGCCCTCCTGTCCCGGGATGCCCGGCGTGCCGGTGAAGACCGTCTCCCACGCGTAGCCCGTGAACTCGGTGGAGGCGACGATGGCCTCGCCCATGGCCTGCCAGTCCTTGATGAGCCGGCCGCGGCCATCGAACTCCATCTTCGTGTGGGCGATGGGCGCGCCGCCCGCGAGCGCGCGGCTGATGAAGGCCTTGACCTCGAAGGTCTTCATGTCGGTCGCGTAGGTGTACCGGACGAAGCCGATGCGTTCGGCGGGGGTCTGCGCGGAGAAGGGCATGGTGGGGTAGCCGGGCGTGAAGGTGGAGCCGGAGTACCAGCCGGTTTCGACCTCGATGAGGCGATCGAGGTCGTCGTAGGCGTAGCGGAGGGCGATGCCGCGGGCGTCGATGCGTTCGGCGAGTCGGCCCTGGAAGTCGTAGCGGAAGCGGAAGAAGGCGGGCGGCTCGGTGGGATCGACGTTGTTGGTCACGTCGAGGTACATGGCGCGGACGTGGGCGCCGGAGCGGGATTGGACGCGATCGGAGGTGGAGGCGAGGCCGGAGTCGATGACCTCGGCGCCGCCCCAGTTGGCGTTGTTGGCGCCGAAGGAGAGGTGGGTGTGCTCCTCGCCGGAGGGCGGGTCGCCGCCGGTGCGGTAGGCGGTGACGTGGGCGAGGCGTCCGAAGCGGTAGTCGTGCTCGGTGATGCGTTGGTCGGCGGCGGGTCCGAAGGCGTTCTCGGTCTTGCGAGCGACCTTGCCGGTGCCGGTGTACTCGAGGGCGGTGACGGCGCCGTTAGGGGAGGCGATGTGGGACTGGTTGCCGCGCCGGTCGAAGCGGTAGATGGTGAGGGGGACGTCGGCATCCACGCCCTGGCGGTTGACGGCCGGACTGGCCGGATCGATGAATGGCGGGTTGATGGCGACGCCCGCGCTGTCGCGCACGAACCAGGGCGGCGGCCACGGGGGACCGGTGCCGGTGGAGACGAATCCCGCGCCGTAGGCGACGCCATCGCCGACACCGACCTCGGCCGTGGCGATGAGGCGTTTCTGGACATCGTGCCAGTTGAGGGAGCTGGAGCGGACGGCGTTGGCGAAGCCGAGGACCTCGTTGGAGGGGTTGACGATGCCGGCATCGACCACGCGTTCCCAGCGGTGGGTCTGCTGGAGGTTGTTGTCGGGGTCGTAGACGTAGTCGGTGCGGGCGACCTGGTAGTCGTAGTCGACGGTGGCGCCATCGAGGCGCGGGATGACGGTGGCGGTGCTGGCGACGCGGGTGAGGCCGTCGAGGGTGGTGACCTCGGCGCCGCCGCCGGGGCGCTGGCGGAAGACGATGTTGCCCCCTTGCCCGGTGTACTGGAACTCGGCGTGGAAGGGTGGGAGGCTGGCGGTGGAGGTGACGTCGTACTCGCGGCGTTCGGTCATCTCGCCGCCGGGGCCGTAGAACATCTCGACGAGCGAGAGAGGCCGCAGGCCGGCCTCATTCAGGATCGAGTAGGGCGTCGGGGCCTCGAACGACTGGCCGGGCTGGTACTGCGTTGGGTCGAGCGATGAACCGAGCGCGAGCTGCGTGCCGGGGCCGAACGTGGCGACCATCCGCGTGCGACCGGCATGGTCCAGGTAGGTCAGGGTCGTGGTCAGCCGTGCGCCCGGGTCGCCCGGCGGGGCCCCGGCGCTGGGTGCGCCCGTGGAGTACACGTCGACGCGGACCGGGCGCATTCGCCAGTCATAACCCGTGATCGTCGCCTGGCCCTTGGCGTCATCCGCGGGCGCATCGTGATAGGGCAGTTCGTTCCACGCGTAGGACGTGCCCGGCACGGATGGGAACCCGTGGTTCGTCGAGTAGCGGCGAACCACCGTGGGCAGCCACGCGTCGTTGGCGCTGGCGCCGTACTCGCTTCGTTCCACGAGGACGAGGTTGTTCGTGCTGGAAAGGGGGTACCACCCGTTGAAGTTCTCGAGCCACGCGTTGTCGATGGTGCCGATGTACTTCCGCAGGTTCCTGCCGAGCGAGTCGCGGACGACGCGCGTGATGGTGCCATCCATGTCGCGCGTGCGGTAGACCTCGCCCAGGTCGTTGATCTGCTGCATGCCCAGGGGCGCCATCACACCGTCCACGTTGAGCTCGAAGAGCTCGGCGTCGGAGAGCCGGCCGTACTGATCCGCGCGGAGCTGCTTCTCGAGGAGGGGCCGGAAGAAGACCTGCTGGGCCTGGACGGAGTTGCCGAGGAAGCCACGAACGTTCGCCTCGCGCTCGCCGGCGCCGTCGGGTTCCGTGTACTCCACGCGCCGCGTTCGGCGCGCGGTGCCCTCCGGTCGATCGCCCGCGTAGTCGCGCACCTCGCCCGCGGAGCGTGCGATCCACGCGTCGTTGGTCCACTCGAGATCGTTGAAGACGAACTCCCGGGCGAAGCCCTGGGCGTTCTCCTCGAGAGATGTCCAGTCGCTCTGGGGCGTCGCGCCGGGTTCCGCCCTGAGGTCCGGGTGGTTGACCTGGCCGGGCTCGGTCGGTGCACCGATGTACAGCCATCGGCGGGCCCACCGGCGCCCGTTGGGCAGGTAGATATCGCGCGGGCCGTACGAGTCGTGCAGGTAGTAGGTGACGTACCGGAGCGCCGGCGTTTCGGCGATCCGGTTCCAGCCGTCCGGCAGGTTGTTCGGAACCTCGATCTGCACCGACCAGCCCAGGTCCGGGTAGTTCTTGACGATCGTCTCGCCCGGAACGGCATCGGCCACGCTCGCCCGGATCTGCCCGCCGTCGAAGTCCGTGTAGGTCAGGATGAGAGACTGGAGCGGGTCGCTGACGGAGAACGGGTTGTCGGGTTGCCGGACGAGTCCAACGGCGGACCACTCGTTCGTGCCGTCGCTCGTGTCATAGAACTCGGCCTCGATGGGGTAGTACCAGGGTGAGCCGCTCCCCGGGCGCAACTGGCGCGGCGGCCCGATTCGCTTGCGGATCTCCACGCGCCGCTCGGTCGTCGGAACGGGACCCTGCGCCCCGGGAGCCGTGCGTGTCGTCTCCCAGCGCGTGACCTTGTACGCCGGGTTCGTCGCACTCGGAGGACTCCCGAAGGGGTCGAACGCGGCCTGGGCCGAGGTGATCGACAGCGGCTCGACCTCCGCGGTCACGTCCGTCGGGGTCAGGTGATCCCGGTAGAGCTGGCGCGTGTAGAGCCTGGTTGTGCCGGTCGCCCCCTTGCGGATGGCCTCCGCCACGAGCTGCACT
>CAYWOF010000388.1:0-3053 GCA_964459825.1 uncultured Phycisphaeraceae bacterium
GACGACGACAACGCGCTCATCACGCAGCAGATCGCCGCGGCGCGGGCCTGGTGCGAGCAGCAGTGCGGGCGGGCGTTCGTGACCCAGACCATCCGCCTCTACCTGGACGCGTTCCCCGACGCGATCGAGTTACCGCGGCCGCCCCTGCAGAGCGTGAGCTCGATCAAGTACATCGACCTCAACGGGGTGCAGCAGACGCTCGGCGCCGGCGTGTACCAGGTCGACGCAGTGCGCGAGCCCGGGCGCATCGTGCCGGCGTACGCGCAGACCTGGCCCTCCACGCGGGAGCAGCCCAACGCCGTGGAGGTCACCTACGTGGCCGGCTACGGGGCGGCGGCGTCCGTCGACCCGCGGGCCAAGCAGGCGATCCTGCTGCTCGTGGGGCACTGGTACGCCAACCGGGAGACGGTCCTGGTCGGCACGATCTCGAAGGACATCGAGGCCGCGGCCACGGCGCTGCTCCGGCAGCTCTGGCACGGCCACATCTGGGCGTAGGAGACAGCGACCATGGCCGACGCATTCGAGAGCTACCAGGCGAGCCTCACGGCCCCGGCCGAGGACGCCTTCGCGGTCACCCCGCACGACACTAACGCCCTCGCGAAGACCACGCGCGGGCTCTACATCGGTGGGGCCGGCCAGGTCACGGTGATCATGAAGTCGGGCAACACCGTGCCCTTCCCGAACTGCCCGGCGGGGTTCATCCTGCCCGCGCGCGTGACGCACGTGAAGTCGACCGGGACCACCGCGACGAACATCGTGGCGATGGTCTAGAGCCGCGCGCGGGTCCGCGGCTGGAGGATGGAGATGCCCCTGCGAGCCGGCCAGCTCGACCGCCGGATCACGCTCCAGCGCCCCGTCCCCACCCGGGATTCCTATGGCGCCGAGCTGGTCGCCTGGCAGGACCTCGCGACGGTGTGGGCCAAGGTCGAGCCGATGGGTGGAGACGAGGGGTTCCGCGCCGACCAGCCCACCGCCCGCCAGGTGACGCGGTTTACGATCCGGTACCGCGCCGGCGTGGCGCCGGCGATGCGGGTCCTCTACGGCGGCGAGACGTACGACATCGACGACGTGTCGGAGCCGGAGCGGCGGGTCAGCCTGGTCCTCCTCGCGCACGCGCACGAGGTCCAGTCGGGAGCGTAAGAACATGCCGGCGGTCGGAGACATCAAGCTCGGCTGCAACGTCGTGGGCGTCAAGGACCTGGTGGACCGCCTCGAGCGCATGGGGATCCGGCTCTCGGGCACGGCGGTCCGGCGCGCCCTCTACCAGGGCGCCAAGGTCTTCCGTGACGATGCGCGGCAGCGGGCCCCCTTCCGGACGGGGGCGCTCCGCAAGGCCATCGTCGCCGAGACCGAGGGCTTCAAGGTCCCGGGGCAGAAGAAGCGCGTGCACGTGGCGCGAGTGACCATCGCCAGAAAGGCCTACACCATCGGGGCCCGCGGCACCGCCAAGCTCGCAAAGCCCGAGCCGGGCCAGTCGCGCCCGTACAAGAAGGGCCAGATCTACCCGCGGAACTACGCGCACCTGGTGGAGTTCGGGACGGCGCCGCACGGGT
Organism: uncultured Phycisphaeraceae bacterium; assembly: GCA_964459825.1. Lineage (GTDB taxonomy): Bacteria > Planctomycetota > Phycisphaerae > Phycisphaerales > UBA1924 > CAYWOF01. The sequence goes on from CAYWOF010000388.1 coordinate 1,554, forward strand.
ACGCAACGCGCGAGGGCGTCCACCCCGGGTCCAGCCCGAAGCCATTCATGCGGCCGGCGCTCGACAGCCAGCGCGCCGCGGCGCTGAGGGCCGTGAGTCGCCAGCTGGTCGTCGAGGCCGAGAAGGCGGTGGGGCGCAAGGTGCGGAGGCTCGCGGGGTGACCATCGAGGAGGCCATCCACGCGCACCTGAAGGCCCACGCCTCCGTGTCGGCCCTCGCGGGCGACCGCGTCTACCCGAAGGTCATGCCGCAGAAGCCGACCTACCCGGCCATCGTCTACCACCGGATCTCGGGCGTGCGCGAGCCCAACCAGCAGGGGCCCTCCGGGCTGACCCACCCGCGCTTCCAGTTCGACTGCTACGGGGCGACCTACGCCGCGGCCAAGGGCCTCGCCGACGCGGTCCGCTTCGCCCTCGACGGCTTCCAGGGCACGATGGGCGGCGGGCCCCACGTGAGCGCCGCGTTCGTGGAGAACGATGCCGACGACTACGACGACGAGCTCGGGATCCACCGCCAGATCGTGGACGTCGTGATCTGGCACGAGGAGGCGGTCGCCCCGTGACGGGGTACCTGACGGCCAGGTGCCGACGGTTGACCCCGGGCCCGGGCCGGGCAAGCATCATCCGGATTGTCGTCAGGCCGTCGACGCCCTCCACACGGTGCCGACGACCTTTCCCAACCTGACGGCGGGCGCTGAGGCGGGGTCCTTGTTGATCCTCCTCCGAGACGACCCGCGGCAGTGGTCCCCATCGACCTTCGGTCGGCCAGGACCGCTCGACACGGAACTTTCCGTGCCGGCGCGGTCGCAACATCCATGGTCCGTCCGTCTCCGGCACGCACGGAGGCGGACCCATGGCGGCGACCCTTGCTCGCAGCGGATTCGGCACCTTGCTCCAGCGCGGCGACGGCGCCACGCCCACCGAGGGCTTCACCACCATTCCCGAGGTGGGCGACATCAACGGGCCGGCCAAGAGCCTGCTGATGGTCGACGCCACGCACATGGAGAGCCCCAACGGCTACGAGGAGAAGATCCCCGCCATCAAGCAGGGCGGGGACGTCACCTTCCCGGTGCAGTTCATCCCGGGCAACGCCACGCAGGCCGGCCTCGAGGCGGACCTCGAGGCGCAGACCAAGCGGAACTTCCGCCTCATCCTGGCCGGCAACACCCACCGGTGGTCGTTCAGCGCCTACGTGCAGAACATCGGGCCCAGCTACCCCATGAAGGACAAGATGGTCCAAGACGTGACCCTGTCCATCACCGGGAAGCCTGTCTATGAGGTCGTGAGCTGATGCCCGGCGCCGCGCCCCACGTCGATATCACGCTGGACCGGGAGTACCGGGTCCGCTTCGACTACGACACCCTCGTGCGCATCGAGGCGGCGACGGGCCGGACGCTCGGCCAGATCGTCGAGGAGTTCGCCGGCTACGCGGACCAGCAGGGCGGGACCAAGATCCGCCTGGGCATGCTCGGCCCGTTCATCGCCGGGTGCCTCGGCGTGC
>CAYWOF010000388.1:3063-3951 GCA_964459825.1 uncultured Phycisphaeraceae bacterium
GCGACGTCGGCCGGATCGTGCCCCTGGACCAGTTCGTCGCCGTGTTCGGTCGGCTCGCCGGTCCGTTCAGCGAGGCGGTCGGCATGCTCGGCGGGGCCGCCCAGGAGGCCCCCCAGGGAAACCCTCCGCCCCCGCCGGCGGCCTCGAGCGGCTGAGGTCCTGGGCGCGGGTGGAGCTGGGGATGAACGCCGCCGAGTTCGGCCGCCTGGGGCCAGGCGAGGTCCGCGGGCTGCTCGACGCCTGGGACCGAAGGGAGGCGCGGTTGGACCTCCGAGCGGGTGTCATCGCGGCGGCGATCGCGGGGGGGCGTCCCGTCGACTTCTTCCCCGATCTCGGGCGGCACGCCAAGGTCCCGACCGACGAGGAGGTCTCGGCCAAGGCCCACCGGATCTTCAGCGCCATGTAGGGAGTGACCCATGGCCGGCGTCGGCTCGCTCGACATCATCCTCTCCGCCGACGCCGGCAAGCTGCTCTCGGAGCTGCGCCGGGCGCAGGGAGCGTTGGGCGGTGTGCAGAAGGCCGGGGCCGGCATCGCGGCGGTGTTCTCCAAGGTCCGCACGGTCATCGGCGCGGCCGTCGCGGCGATCGGCGTCTACCAGCTGTCGCGGAGTCTCAACGGGGCCGCCGAGGCGGTGGACAAGCTCGGCAAGACGGCGGGCCGCCTGGGCGTCGGGGTCGAGCAGCTCTCGGCCCTGAGGTTCGCGGCGGGCCAGGCGGGGGTGAGCTTCGACGAGCTGGCCAAGATGGGCAGCCGGGCGCTCCGATCCGTCGCCGCCCTCGTGGCCGAGGGCCAGAACCGACTGCGCCTGGGCGACACCGTCGTCGAGCTCACGGATGCGACGGGCCAGGTCCGCCAGCTCACGGACCTCCTGCCCGACCTGGCCCGCG
>CAYWOF010000389.1:0-3947 GCA_964459825.1 uncultured Phycisphaeraceae bacterium
AACGACGCGACGTTCGCCTACCCAGACACCCTGGTGGGCACCGATTCGCACACGACGATGATCAACGGCCTGGGCGTGGTGGGGTGGGGCGTGGGCGGGATCGAGGCCGAGGCGGTGATGCTCGGCCAGCCGGTGTACATGCTCACGCCCGAGGTGATCGGGTTCCGGCTCAAGGGCGCCCTGCCCGAGGGCTCGACGGCGACGGACCTGGTGCTGACGGTGACGGAGATGCTGCGGAAGCGCGGCGTGGTGGACAAGTTCGTCGAGTTCTTCGGGCCCGGCATGGCCGCGCTCTCGGTGCCGGACCGGGCGACGATCGCGAACATGGCGCCGGAGTACGGGGCGACCATCGGCTTCTTCCCGGTGGACGCGGTGACGCTCGACTACCTGCGGTTCACGGGGCGCGACGCGATGGCCGTGGACCTGGTCGAGGCGTACTGCAAGGCGACGGGGCTGTTCTGGATGCCGTCGAGCCCGGAGCCGGAGTTCACGGATGTGCTGGAGCTGGACCTGGCCACGGTGCGTCCGTCGCTGGCGGGCCCGCGCCGGCCGCAGGACCGCGTGCTGCTGACGCAGATGAAATCGGTGTGGCGGAAGGAGCTCGTCGATGCGTTCGGCAAGAAGGCGCCGGGCGAGGGCGTGAATCTCAACCGCTGGGCCGAAGAGGGGGGCAACACGGCGGGCAAGCCTGTGAACGGGAACAGCGGCAACGGGGAGGAGCCCGGCGTGCCGGTGACGCTCAATGGGCGTTCGTTCCGGCTGCACCAGGGGGACGTGGTGATCGCGGCGATCACGAGCTGCACGAACACGAGCAACCCGGACGTGATGATCGCCGCGGGGCTGGTGGCGCGCAAGGCGCGGGCGCTGGGGCTCTCGAGCCGGCCGTGGGTCAAGACGAGCCTGGCGCCGGGGTCGAAGGTGGTGACGGAGTACTTCGACCAGTCGGGGCTGACGGCCGACCTCGAGGCCCTGGGGTTCCACACGGTGGGGTACGGGTGCACGACGTGCATCGGGAACTCGGGCCCCCTGCCGGCGGAGATCGAGGCGGCGGTGAAGCAGGGGGACCTGGTGGTCGCCTCGGTGCTGAGCGGGAACCGGAATTTCGAGGGTCGGGTGCACCCGTCGGTGAAGGCCAACTACCTGGCGAGCCCGCCGCTGTGCGTGGCGTACGCGATCGCGGGGACGGTGGACATCGACCTGGCGACGGATCCGATCGCGGTGACGCGCGAGGGGCGGAGCGTGTTCCTCAAGGACCTCTGGCCGACGCACGCGGAGGTGCAGGCGGTGAAGCGCGCGGGGGTCAAGCCCGAACAGTTCCGCAGGCAATACGCCCACGTGTTCGACGGCAACCCGACGTGGAACGCGGTGCCGGTGAGCCGGAGCGAGCTCTACCCGTGGCGCGAGGAGAGCACGTACATCCAGAACCCGCCGTTCTTCGAGGGAATGACCGAGGCGCCGCCCGCGAGCGTGCCGATCCGCGGGGCGCGGTGCCTCGTGTTCGTGGGCGACAGCGTGACGACGGACCACATCTCGCCCGCGGGCGACATCGCCGAGAGCAGCCCGGCGGGGCAGTACCTCAAGGGGCGTGGCGTGCCCAGGAGCGAGTTCAACAGCTACGGCTCGCGCCGGGGGAACGACCGGGTGATGACGCGGGGCACATACGCCAACGTGCGGGTCAAGAACAAGCTGGCTACCGAGGCTAGTGGCACCGGCGTCCCGCCGGTGACTACGACCTCTACCGCCCCGGCCGGCAAGATCCGCGAGGGCGGGTGGACGCGGGACATGTCGCGCGCGGGCGGCGGGAAGCTGGCGTGGATCTACGACGCGGCGATGAACTACAAGAACGAGGGGACGCCGCTGGTGGTGCTGGCGGGCAAGGACTACGGGATGGGCTCGAGCCGCGACTGGGCGGCCAAGGGCGTGATGCTGCTGGGCGTGCGGGCGGTGATCGCGGAGAGCTTCGAGCGGATCCACCGGTCGAACCTGGTGTTCATGGGCGTGCTGCCGCTGTGCCTGCCGGAGGGGCAGAGTGTCGCGGGGCTGGGGATGGACGGGACGGAGACATTCGACATCCAGCTTCCCGCGGCCCTGACGCCGCGCTGCGAGGTGCCGGTGGTGGCGACGAGGGCCGACGGCAAGACGGTGCGGTTCACGACGCTGTGCCGCATCGATACGCGGATCGAGGCGGAGTACTTCCGGAACGGGGGGATCCTGCACACGGTGATCCGGAAGAAGCTCAATGAGAGCCGGAAGCCGGTGGCGACAGGAAGCTGATGGTCCGGTGGAGCCGGGCCAGCTGCGACCGAGAATCGTTCCAGGCTGGATTCCTCGCGGTGAGGATGGCACTTTATCGGACTTTTTTCTCCAGAAACGGTTGCCGTTCCGCGGGACTGGGGTACATTTGAGGGTGGCCCCTGCGTTGCTTCTGCCCAGGAGGACCCCACATGCCGCCCTTCGTCTTTCCGTTCCATGGTCCCGTCCAGCGGTTTGCCATCGGCGTCTTTATCGCCGTTGCCGCGGCCGGTGAGCTCCGGGCGCAAGTAACCCTGTACGAGCAGAGGTGGCTCGACCGGAACAACGACCAGGTGGCGGTCGAGCCAGCAATCGTGGCCGCGCAGGATTCGATGGGCGACACGGTGGACGTCGTCGGGGCCTGGGTGGATTGGCGCCTCTATCCTGATCCGCAGGAGGTGTCGCGGTTGGGGACAGCGATCAGCCTTACGGGAGGGGTCAGCTACCTGCCGGACGCACTTGTGTATCCCCCGACTCAGTTGAATCCACTGCAGCCCGACCGACCGCCCAACCAAGACCCGTTCGTGGCGTGGGACCCGGCGCATTCGTACATCTGGATCGGTGGCTCGGCCTTCAACCCCGGTCTAACCAACGGCATCTACATCATCCGCAAGATCGTTGGGGCCTCCAGCTGGGAGTGGAATCCGCCCGCCCGCTTCATCACGTTCAACTCATCCGTCCCTCCGCCTCCGCCCGCGCCCTTCTACGCGGTCTCTGATGACAAGCCGTTGGCGGCCGCTGGACCACACCCGCAGCATCCCAACGATCCAAACTACAACATGCTCTATGTCGCATTCATGCGCCGAGACGACGCCTATCTTGGCAGCCCACCACCAACGCAGGGCTACACTTGTCCGAACTTCCACCTGGCCCTAGCTCGCTCGGAGGATCGTGGGGCTACCTGGCCCGCGAACCAGATTAGGGCCATCGCACCGAGTCCGCATCCCACTCCTCAGTTTCCGTATCCTTGCCATTACGCTGCATGGGGCCCCTGGCCCCTAGTGGTCAGCACGGGCGCACACACGGGCCGCCTCTTGGTGTTCTTCAAGGAGTGGTGGCCAGAGTGGCAGTCCTACGTTCCACCAAGGTACCTGGTGATCCGGAGCGACGATCGGGGGGATACTTGGGCACCGCATACCGTGCTTTTTCCCGGCGTTGACCCGCTCGCCGCCGATCCCGATTTGCCAGGGCCATTCCGTGAGAATGCTCTGCCGAGCGTCGCATTCGATCCGTTGAGTGGCCACATTTATGCGATCATCGCTGGTCGAAGCGGGCTCGGCGCCCGGAACATAGATCTGTGGCTCACTCGCAGTACCGACGCGGGAGTGACGTTCGAACCACCGATCCCGCTGCCGCTCGACAACGGGCCCTATGACCCGGTGGATGGTCCGGATCAGTTCATGCCCAGCCTGCGCGTGGACCCTTGGGGTGGCGTCAACCTCCACTACTACGATACGTACGAGCACCACATCACAGAAAACCTGGACGATGGTGCGCTTTTTGCTTGGCTGGAGGTGCGTTTCACCAGGATCACCGGGATCACGAGCGCGCCGTTGGCATTGAGCGTGCTCCAGTACGACAATCGCAAACTGACCCGGAATCGGAGCGTGTCCCATTCATAGTTGGAAGTGGATGGCGGCGTAGTTGAGTCACGT
>CAYWOF010000390.1:0-3936 GCA_964459825.1 uncultured Phycisphaeraceae bacterium
TGGGGACCGGAGGGACTCAGCGCATCGGTGATGTCGAAGGAGAAGCGGTCGTACCCCCCGGAATGCTCTCCCACCTTCGTGCCGTTGATGTAGACCGTCGCATCCCAGTCCACTGCGTCGAAGTTCAGGATGACTCTGGCGTCGCGGAACCGGCGCGGCACCTCGAACGTGCGCCGGTACCACATGCGCTGCTCGTGGCGGCCCACGCCCGACAGGGCCGACTCGACGGGGAACGGAACGAGGATGCGCTCCCGGAGCTCCTTGCCGGTCGGCGGCGCCTCACCCTCCTTCGCGGGCGCGAACTGCCAGAGGCCGTTCAGGTTCTGCCACTGCTCGCGGACCAGGGTCGGACGCGGGTAATCCCGATGGACGTTGTCCGGGGTGACGGCCTTGCCCCAGCGGGTCATGAGCGGGGCAGCGGCGGGCTTCCACCCCCCCTCCTGGGCAAGGGCGGTGGAGGTGAGAGCGAGGAGGAAGAGGAGTCGCATGGGGGCAGTGTACCCGCGGGCGCCGGGAAGAGAACGCGGTGCGAGCGGAGGAACGGAGCGCAACGGCGGTGACAACGAGCGGCAGCAGACCACCCGGATGGGCCCGGATCGTTGCGGATTGCCTGGGTTCCCCAAGTCAGGGTTCGAACCGGCGCATCGGGTCGAGGATGAGGGGCGGCGCGGCCGGGATGTCGGCACGCCGGATGATCGCCGCGGTGCCGGGGAAGGTCTCGACCAGCCGTGGAGCGGCCTCGGGGCCGAGGATGCACAGGGCCGAGGCGAGGGCATCGGCGACTGCGCCGGACGGCGCGATGACGGTGGCCGCGATGCGGTTGGTCACGCCCAGGCCGGTGCGCGGATCGACGATGTGGGAGTAGCGCACGCCATCGATCTCGAGGAACTGCTCGGTATCGCCGGACGTGGAGATCGCGGCGTTGGCGAGATGGACGGACAAGGGGGCGTCGCCCTCGGCGCCTGTGCTGATGGCGATGCGCCAGCCCGGCGGGCGCCCTCGCCCGGCCGTCCCGGGAGGAGGTTCGCCCGCCGCGATGTCGCCCGCGAGCGCGACGAGGCAGCGCGGTGTTCCGGCGGTGCGCAGGGCGAGCACCGCCTGGTCCGCGGCGTAGCCCTTGGCGATGCCGCCGAGATCGAGACGCATGCCCGCCCTTGCCAGGCGGGCGGTCCGGGCCACGGGATCGAGCGCGACGAGTTGCCAGCCCACGAGCCCGCGGGCCGTTTCGAGCGCGCCCGGATCGGGAAGGACGCCCTCGCGCCGGGCCCGGCGCCAGAGGGAGACCAGCGGACCAACCGTCACATCGAAGGCGCCATGGGTGGCGCTCGCGATGTCGGCGCCGAGGGCGAGGTTGGCGTACAGGTCCGGGGAGACGGCAACGGGCAGCTGGTCCGGCCCGGCGCCGGCGCAGAGCCGCATCAGTTCGCTGTCCGGGCGGTAGTCGCTCAGCGTCGCGTCGAGGTCGGCGATCCGGGCGAACGCCGCGGAGGCGGCGGCCTGGGCGGTCGGCTCGTCCGGCGCGTAGAGGGTGACCCGAACCTGGACGCCCATCTGGAGGCGCGTGAACTCGTGGCGCTCCAGCGTGGGTCGCGGCGCGCAGGCGGTGAGGGCCGCTACGATGGCGGCGATGGCGACCAACCGCGGCAGGTGTAGGAGGGCGCGCATGGTGTGGATGAGGCTAGGGGGCCGGGAGCGATCGGTGTTTGCGGCCGCGCTGGCGGCCGTCGCCTCGGCCGGGTGCGCCACGGGCACCGGCGACGCAAACCCGGGGGTGTTCGACCCCTCCGCCGCGGTCGAGCCCTTCACGCAGGAGATCGCGGGCACGGCCATCCGGTTCGAGATGGTGCCGATCCCGCCGGCGGGGGTCGAGGCGGGCGCGGGCAAAGCCCCACCCCGGTTCTGGATCGGGAAGACGGAGATGACCTGGGAGGCGTTCGACATCTTCGTGTACGGGCTGGACCAGCAGCAGGGCGAAGGGGCGGCCGGCGTCGATGCCACGACGCGCCCTTCGAAGCCCTATCTGCCCCCGGACCGCGGGTTTGGGCACGAGGGGTACCCGGCGATCTCGATGACGCACCACTCGGCGGCCGAGTTCTGCAAGTGGCTGTCGGCCAAGACGGGTCGGACCTACCGGTTGGCGACGGAGGCGGAGTGGGAGTACGCGGCGCGGGCGGGGGCGGCCACCGCGTACGACTTCGGGGATGACCCCGCGTCGCTCGCCCAGCACGCCTGGTTCAAGGACAACGCGGATGGCAAGACGCATCCGGCGGGGAAGAAGAAGCCCAACGCCTGGGGCGTGCACGACATGCTCGGCAATGCCGCCGAGTGGTGCTCGACCCCCGATGGAAAGGGCGTGACGCGCGGCGGGGCGTACACCGACCCGGCGGAGAGGGTGCGCTGCGATTCCCGGGCGGAAGCGACGCCGGCGTGGAACGCGAGCGATCCGCAGATCCCCAAGAGCAAGTGGTGGCTGGCGGACGGTCCCTTCGTGGGGTTCCGCGTGGTGTGCGAAGCGCCGGCCTCGCGCTGAGCGTCGACGGAGAGGAGGAGTCCGACATGGCGAGCCTGACGCGACGTGAGTTCGTGGCGGCGACGGCGGGAACGGCCGCGGGGCTGGCGGCGGCGCCGAGCGCGATCGCGCGCATGGCGTGGGGCGGGGGGTCGGATGCGCTGCGCGTGGGCGTGATCGGGTGCGGGGGCCGGGGCACCGGGGCGGCGGTCCAGGCGCTGCGCGCCGACAAGGGCGCGATCCTCGTGGCCATGGGCGACGTCTTCGCGGATCGGCTGGAGGGGTGCCTCAGCGCGGTCACCAGCGAGATGGGCGCGGAGGCGGGCGCGCGGGTGCAGGTTCCCGCCGAACGCCGTTTCATCGGCTTCGACTCGCACGAGGGGGTGCTGGCGAGCGACGTGGATGTGGTGCTGCTCACGGGCTATCCCGCGTTCCGGCCGGCGCACCTGCGGGCGGCGGTGGGCGCGGGCAAGCACGTGTTCGCCGAGAAGCCGCTGGCGGTCGATGCGCCGGGGATCCGCTCGGTGCTGGAGTCGGCGGCGGAGGCCCAGCGCCGGAACCTGGGTTGCCTGGTGGGGTTCTGCTGGCGGTACAACGACGGGATGCGCGCGGTGTTCGAGAGGGTCAACGGCGGGGCCCTGGGACGGGTGCAGGCCGTGCACACGACGTACCACACCGGCACGCTCGGCAAGCGCCCGCGCAAGCCCGAGTGGACCGACGTCGAGTTCCAGATGCGGAACTGGTGGCACTTCACGTGGATCAGCGGGGACCACATCGTCGAGCAGGCGGTGCACAGCATCGACCGGATGGCGTGGGCGATGGGTGACCTGCTCCCGGCGCGGGTGACGTGCCTGGGCGGGCGGGCGGCCCGGACGGGCGTCGAGAGCGGGCACGTGTTCGACCACTTCGCGGCGGTGTACGAGTACGCGGACGGGCGCCGGGCCTTCCACACCACCCGCCAGATCGACAACTGCCCGGCGGACAACACCGACTACATCTACGGCACGACGGGTCGCTGCACGGTCAACGGCTGGGCGCCGACGTACGAGGTGCGCGGCCTCGACGAGCGCGTGGCCTGGACGTACGGGGGCCCGGCGATCCGCGACATGTACCAGGTGGAGCACGATGAGTTCATGGCGTCCATCCGATCCGGGCGGCCCATCAACGACGGCGAGCGCGGCGCGCGCAGCACGATGATGGCCATCGCGGCCCGGATGGCCGCGTACACGGGCCAGACCATCACCTGGGAGCAGGCCCTGGGCTCGACCGAGAGCCTCGTGCCCGAGCACCCGGCGTTCGGGCCGATGGAAACGCCGGCGGTGGCCGTGCCGGGGCAGACGAAGTTCGTGTGACCTGACGGAGGGTTCCGATGGACCGTCGAGAGTTCGTGCTTGCGGGCGGGGCCGCGCTGGCGGCGGGGCTGGGGG
>CAYWOF010000391.1:0-2082 GCA_964459825.1 uncultured Phycisphaeraceae bacterium
GGGGAGTCGGCGTCGCGGTGGCGGGCGGCCGCGAGCGAGGCGGGGGTCGCGGCGCCGGCGGGGGCGCATCCGTACGCCTGCGCGGCGGAGCGGATCGCGGGCTGGTTCGGCGCGGGGCCGGGGCCGGGCGGGGGACGGATCGGCGAGCTGGACCTGGTGCTGCCGGAGCGCGGGGGGCGACCGGCGCCGAGCCCGCCCCTGGCCCAACTCGTGGGGCACGAGGGCGCGGAGGATGGGGCGCCGGTGGGCCTGGGGCGGTTCCAGGTGGCGGCCGTGTGGGTGGAGGGCGCGCGGGCGGGGGCCTGGCTGGATGGGCTGACGGGGCTCGAGGCCGGGGAGGGTGCGGGGGGCGATCGCGTGCTGATGGGTCCGGGGACGGGTTTTCTGGGGGCGGCCCTGCGGTTTGCGCGGCACTTGCTGGCGCAGCAGCGGTTCGTGCCGAGCCTGCGTCACGAGCCATCGGGGCGGGTGCGGGGGTGCTGGCAGGCGTGGCCGGGCGATGCGCGGAGCGCGGAGGCGAGCGCGGCGCTGCTGGCGGGGATGCCGGGGATCGCGCGGGCGGCGGTGGACGAGTTCGGGCACCAGGCGTGGGGGATTCTCTCGGCGTTCCTGACGGACATGGTGGATGCCGAGTGCCGGGGCGCGCTGGCGCGCGAGCGCCTGCTGGAGGCGATCGAGGGGCGGGACCCGGGCGAGGATGAGCAGGTGGCGTGGCTGGCGGGCCTGCTGGGGCCGGCGAGCGAGGTGCCGGCGCGTCCGGCCGCGGTGGCGGTGCTGGTGCGGCAGGTGCGCCGGTGGCTGTCGTCGCTGGAGGACCGGGGGTCGAGCGCGACGTGGCGTCTGGGGCTGCGCCTGAGCGAGCCCGAGGAGCCGGCGGGCCGGGCCGGCGAGGAGGCGGAGGAGCGCCTGGAGTGGGAGCTGAGCTTCCACCTGGAGTCGGTGGAGGCGCCGCGGGTGGTGCTGGAGGGGTCGGACATCTGGATGCTTCCCACGGACTCGGCGAGCGTGGAGGGCCGACGGGTGGACAACCCGCGCGAGCTGCTGCTGGCGGAGCTGGCGCGGGCGGCGCGCCTGGACCCGATGCTGGAGCGGGCGCTGCACGAGGCGGAGCCGGCGGGGCTGACGCTGACGACGCGCCAGGCGTACCACTTCCTGCGCGAGCTGCGACCGGTGCTGGCCGAGCAGGGCTTCGGGGTGGAGGTGCCGGCGTGGTGGGACCAGCCGGGGGCGCGGCTGGGGGCGCGTCTCAACCTCTCGAGCGACCCGGTCGAGGCGTTGCTGGCGGAGCGCGGGCCGGGGGTGGTGCGGGCGCGCGGGGGGCTGGGGCTGGGGGCGATCGTGGGCTACACGTGGGAGATCGCGCTGGGGGGCACGACGCTGTCGCTGGAGGAGTTCGAGCGCCTGGCGAAGCGTCAGACGCCGCTGGTGCGGATCAACGGTCGGTGGGTGGAGGTGCGACCGGAGGACGTGCGGGCGGCGATGCGGTTCATCCAGGAGAACCCGGGCGGGACGATGCGGGTGGCGGACGCGATCCGGCTGGCGTACGCGACGGACGCGCGGACGAGCGGGATTCCCGTGGTGGGGCTGGCGGCGACGGGGTGGGTGGCCACGTTCGTGGGGGGCTCGGAGGCGCCCGAGAAGCTGCCGATCCTGGAGCAGGCGTCGTCGTTCCACGGGACGCTGCGTCCGTACCAGGTGCGCGGGGTATCGTGGATGGCGTTCCTGGAGCGGCTGGGGTTCGGGCCGTGCCTGGCCGACGACATGGGGCTGGGCAAGACGATCCAGCTCCTGGCGCTGCTGGCGCACGAGCGGGAGGCGCTGGAGGGGGGCGCGGAGGGAACGGCGGCCCCGACGCTGCTGATCGTGCCGATGTCGGTGGTGGGCAACTGGGTGCACGAGGCGCGCCGGTTCTGCCCGAAGCTGCGGATGATGATCCACCACGGGATGGAGCGGGCGCAGGCGGAGGTGTTCGAGGCGCGGGCGCGCGAGGCCGACGCGGTGGTGACGACCTACGCGCTGGCCCACCGGGACTGGGAGACGCTGGGGCGGCTGAACGGCCCCATGACTTCGCCTTCCGACAGC
>CAYWOF010000391.1:2092-3898 GCA_964459825.1 uncultured Phycisphaeraceae bacterium
TCGTGCTGGACGAGGCGCAGTACATCAAGAACCCGGAGACGAAGCAGGCGGAGGCGGTGCGCTCGTTCGCGGCGGACTCGCGGGTGGCGCTGACGGGCACGCCGGTGGAGAACCGGCTGGGGGAGCTCTGGTCGATCCTGGACTTCCTCAACCCGGGGTACCTGGGGTCCGGGGGGGCGTTCCGGCGCCGGTTCGGCGTGCCGATCGAGCGGTACCGGGACGCGGCGCGGGGGCGTCAGCTGCGGGACCTGGTGCGTCCGGTGATCCTGCGCCGGCTCAAGACGGACCCGGGCGTGGCGGCGGACCTGCCCGGGAAGCTGGAGACCCGGGAGTACTGCCACCTGACCAGCGAGCAGGCGGAGATGTACGAGTCGCTGGTGGGGCGGATGCTCTCGGCGGTGGAGCGTGCGGAGGGGATGCAGCGGCGGGGGATCGTGCTGGCGACGCTGATCAAGCTCAAGCAGGTGTGCAACCACCCGGCCCAGGTGCTGAAGGACCACGACCCGGAGGCGGGCCCGCCGCCGGACCCGACGCGCAGCGGCAAGTGCGTGCGCCTGCTGGAGCTGCTCGACGCGATCGTGGAGGGGGGGGAGCAGGCGCTGGTGTTCACGCAGTTCCGGCAGATGGCGCTGCTGCTGGCGCCGATGGTCCGGCACGCGGTGGACCGGGAGGTGCTGCTCTTCCACGGGGGGACGGCGCAGGCGGCGCGGGAGCGGATCGTGGACCGGTTCCAGCGCGAGGGGGCGTCGGCGCCGGTGCTGATCGTGAGCCTGAAGGCGGGCGGCGTGGGGCTGAACCTGACGGGGGCGACGCACGTGGTGCACTTCGACCGGTGGTGGAACCCCGCGGTGGAGGACCAGGCGACGGACCGGGCGCACCGGATCGGGCAGACGCGGACGGTGCAGGTGCACAAGTTCGTGGTGCGGGGGACGCTCGAGGAGCGGATCGACGAGATGATCGAGCGGAAGACGGAGCTGGCGCGCAACATCATCGCGTCGGGCGAGCGCTGGCTGACGGAGCTGTCGACCGACCAGCTGCGCGACATCCTGGAGCTGCGGCGCGAGGCCGTGGGGGACGAGGTGTAGCTCAGGCGCGGATGGCGAGCACGATGGCGAGGATGCCGGCCAGGGCGAGGAGGCCGACGAAGACGACGAGGACGAGGGCGAGGGCGCCCTCCAGGGCCTTCTTCTGCCGGACGCCCTGGGGCTCGCGGTGGGCGGCGCGCCGGTGGGTGGCGGCGCCGGGGGTCCTCCGGCGCGCCCCCGGATGCGGTGGACGAGCGAGTGGGCCTTGACCTCCAGGCCCTTGAGCGCGCTGTCGAGGGCGTTCTGGTTGGGGGCGTAGGACATGGCGGTCTGGACGCTGACCATCTCCTTCTTGACCAGCTCGGCGAGGGAGTAGGTGAAGCTGCGCATCCCGTCGGGGACGCTGGCGTTGATGATGGCGGGCATGTCCTCGTCCTGGCCCTCGCGGATCTTGTCGCGGACTACCGGGCTGGCGAGGAGGACCTCGGTGGCGGGGACCATGCCCACCTCGAAGTCGGGGAGCGCGGGCAGGAGGCGCTGGGCGCAGATGGCGCGCATGGAGGTGGCCAGGGCGCTGCGGATGAAGCCGTGCTCCTCGCGCGGGAAGAACTCGAGGATGCGGTTGAACGATTGCATGGTGTCGGCGGTGTGGAGCGAGCCGAAGACGAGGTGGCCGGTCTCCGCGGCCTGGATGGCCGCGAGCACGGTGTCGTGGTCGCGCATCTCGCCGATGAAGAGGACGTCGGGGTCCTGGCGGACGACGTAGCGCAGGGCCTGGGCG
>CAYWOF010000392.1:0-3897 GCA_964459825.1 uncultured Phycisphaeraceae bacterium
CGAGGCCATCGCCGCGGCGCCGCGCACGGCGCGCGCCAGCGAGCCGGCGTTCACCAACCCGTAGCCGAGGGCGCGCGTGGCCCCGCGCGGGCGCGGGCGGCGCCCGCCGTCGTCGCGCAGCGCGAGCGCCGGGCGGTGGGGGGGGCGCAACCGGAGAACGCCCGGGCGAGGCACTCGCCCCGCCCGGACGGGAAGCTGTCACCTGCAGCCGATCGCGAACGCCGTCTGGAAGGCCACGTAGTCGTTCACGTTGAGCACGCCGTTGTCGTCGAAGTCCGCGCGCGGGTCCCCCAGCGCGAACGCCGTCTGGAAGGCGATGTAGTCGTTGACGTTGAGCACGCCGTCGCTGTTGACGTCCGCGCGGCACCCGCCCGACGAGTTCTCGAAGATCGTCGTGGTCCCGCTGTCGCGGTTGGTCACGACGATGTCGCGGTCCTCATCGCCGTCGAGGTCCGCCACCACCAGGCGATTCGGGTGGGCCCCGGAGAACATGAGCAGGGGCGTCCCCAGCCCCCCCGCGCCATCGCCCGCCAGCAGGCTCAGGTCCTCCGACTTCTCGTTGGCCGTCGCCAGGTCGAGGTCGCCATCCCCGTCGAGGTCGGCCAGCGCGATGTCCCCCGGGTTCACGCCGCCGGTCGGGAACGTCGCCGGGCTCGAGAAGACGCCGGCGTTGTTGCGGAAGACCACCGCCATGTTGTCGGCGACGAACACGGCGTCCCGGTCGGTGTCCCCGTCCACGTCGCCCAGGGCCACGCCGCTCGGACGCAGGCTCGCGTCGACCTCGACCGTCGCCGTGACGGCGAACGCCCCGCCCGAGTTGGTCAGCACCGAGAAGGTGCGATCGTCGTGGTTCGTCGCGATCAGGTCCACGTCCCCATCCCCGTCGATGTCCGCGCCGGCGATGTCGCGCGGGTCGTTGCCGATGAGGATCGTCGTGCCCGTGAGCGCCCCGCCCCCTCCGTTGAGGAGGATGGTGACGCTGTTGGAGTCGCGGTTGACCACCGCCAGGTCCGTCGAGTTCCCCGGATCGAAGAAGGCGCTCGCGATCGCGGTCGGGTTGGCCCCCACCGCCACGTCCGCGCCCGTGGTGAACCCGCCGCCCCCGTTGTTCATCATGAGGCGGATGACGCCCAGGCTCTGGAGCGCGATGGCCAGGTCGAAGTCGCCGTCGCCATCCACGTCGGCCGGCCTCATGGCCCCCGCCCCCAGCCCCGCGCCCAGCGGCGTGGCGATGGGCGCGCCGAACCCGCCCGTCCCGTCCCCCACGAAGAGGCGAAGCACGTCCGGATCGTCGGCCACCACCGCCAGGTCGCGCCGGTCATCGCCGGTCAGATCGACCGCGACGACCCCGGCCGGATTCCCGGGCGTGGACAGGTGGACCGGCGGCGCGAACGAGAACTGCGCCCCCGCGGGCTGCGCGCCCAGGAGCGCCGCGCCGGCGACGCCCATCGCGATGCGAATGCTCTCCATCGATGTTCTCCTTGTGTGTTCGGCCCGGCGCGCGCGCCGCGCGACCGCGGCGCACGCGCCCGCGTGGGCGCGCCCTGGGCTTCCGATGCACGGCACGACCGTCCGGAGCCCCCCCTGGTCGCGCGGGCGCCCCCGCCCACGGGCCATCCACTTGGTCTAGCGCCCGGCGCGTCCCAAGACCAGCCTCCGGGCGCCTCATGAAGCACGCCTCACGGCGTGCCCAACACGAGCGCGCGACCTACTGCTTCATCGTCCGCGCGTCGCGCTGCGCCATCGACTCCCGGCGCTCGGCGCCGGGGCGCCCCGGGTTCTCCTGCCCCCGGGCCTTGCGCGTGCGCGCCGGCGTCGACCGCCCCTTGCGCGTACTGCTCGCCCGCTTCCGCCCGCGCCCGCCCTCGTTCCTGGATGCCATGGGTTGTCTCCTGGGTGGGTCCCTGTCCCGCGCGCCCGTCGCGCGCCTCGACCCACACTCTGCCACACGATTCCCGCCGGGACGGGGGCGCGCCCAAAAGAAACCGGCGTGTGAGCGCGGATTCACCTCGTGTTCACGCCCCACCCACGGGCGCGCCCGGGGGCGCACACCCGAGCGCGTCCGCCGCCTTCCGCGACGCTCGACCCGTCCCCGCGCGACCATCGCGCCCCTCGGGCGCGTACGCGGCGTACGCTCCCCGCATGAGGTGGTCCCTGCGTCTGGGCTCGGTCGCCGGCATCGGGATCTTCATCCACTGGACGTTTTTCCTGCTCCTGGGGTGGATCCTGCTCTTCGAGGGCGTGGAGCTGGGCATTCCCGCGGCCGTGTCGCGGATCGCCCTGGTCCTCACCATCTTCGCCTGCGTCGTGCTCCACGAGCTCGGGCACGCCCTCGCGGCCCGGCGCTTCGGCATCCGCACGCGCGACATCACGCTCCTGCCCATCGGGGGCGTGGCGCGCCTGGAGCGCATGCCCGACGACCCCGTGCAGGAGCTGGCCGTCGCCGCCGCCGGGCCGGCCGTCAACGTGGTCATCGCCGCCGGGCTCTTCCTGGTGCTCTGGGGCACCGGCGGCCTCGCCGGGATCGCCCAGGTCGCCGACCCGCGCGCCTGGGTCGAGCGGACGGCGTTCGTGCAGCAGGTGATGCTGGTCAACATCGCGCTCGTGGTGTTCAACCTGCTCCCGGCCTTCCCGATGGACGGGGGGCGCATCCTGCGGGCGCTCCTGGCCCTCGCCATGGACTTCGGGCGCGCGACCCGGATCGCCGCGGGCGTCGGTCAGGCGCTGGCCGTGGGCCTGGCGATCCTCGGGCTGTTCACCGAGCACTACATGCTGGTGCTCATCGGCGTGTTCGTCTTCCTCGGGGCCGGGGCCGAGGCCCAGGCGGCGCAGATGCGCGGCGTGTTCGCCGGCGTGCCCGTGCGCGACGCCATGGTCACGCGATTCCGCGTCCTGACCGAGGACAGCACGCTGGCCGAGGCGGAGGCGGAGCTGCTGGCCGGTTCCCAGCCCGACTTCCCGGTCCTGGACCGGACCCGGAGCCGCATCGTGGGCATCCTCCCGCGCCAGGAGCTGCTGCGCGCGATGGCGTCCCACAGCCTCGAGGCGCCCGTGTCGAGCGTGATGCGCTCCGTGTGCGACGCGGTGGGGCCCAACGACCCCCTCGACCGGGTCTTCGAGCGGATGCAGACCAGCGGGTGCCCCCTGGCGCCCGTGGTCGTGGACGGGCGCCTCGTGGGCATCGTCACCCCCGAGAATGTGGGAGAGTTCGTGATGGTGCGATCGGTCCTGCGCAGGCCGCGACGGGCCGCGGACCTGGACCCGTAACGGCCCGCGGTTTGCACCGAATAGGGCACGGGGTGACGCCCGTGCGGGGGGAACGGGGGCGCCCTGCCACACTGGCAGGCGACCCGACGCGAGTCGGTCCCAACCCCGGCCGATCGGAGTTCGTACGAGGAATGGTCATGACCGGCCGGCCCGGACCCAACCCACGCAGCGGCGCCTTCTTTGGAGGGACGTTCTGGCGAGCGCCGGTGGCGGGCCTGCGCCGCGTGGGCAAGGCCACGCGATCGGGGCTGAAGCGCTACCCGCGCGCGATCCTGCACTCGTTCGCCAAGGACCACGTCCTCCGCGAGTGCCCCGAGCCGGTCCGGGGGTGCGCGGAGGCCCTCGCGGGGGCTTCGGCGCACGACCTGGCCGCGGCGTGGCTGGGGCACGCGACGGTGCTCCTGCGCCTCAACGGGCTGATGCTCCTGACCGACCCGGTCTTCTCGGCGCGGATCGGCATGACGCTCGGCGCCCGCACGTTCGGGCTGGCGCGCCTGACGCCCGCCCCCCTGCCGCCCGAGCACCTGCCGCCGATCGACCTCATCCTGGTGTCGCACGCCCACTTCGACCACCTCGATCGACCGACGCTGCGCCGGCTGGTGAACGAGCGGACCGTGGTGGTGACCGCGC
>CAYWOF010000393.1:0-3893 GCA_964459825.1 uncultured Phycisphaeraceae bacterium
GCCGCGGTCGATGCCGCGATGGGGGAGCTCTACGCCATCCTGAAGAACACCACGTACGGCTTCGGCGCCAACAGCCACGAGATCAAGTGCAGCAACTACTTCGACTCGAAGGCCGACGGTAAGATGGACACCTTCGGCTGGTACAGCGGCAAGAGCCCCACGGGCAGCCAGTCCACCTACACGCACGTGCGCGAGGGCGTCCGCGGTGCCACCAGCCACTACCCCAGCGGCAAGGAGTACCGATGGAACGACTTCATCGAGTACAGCCAGCCCAACGGCCAGGGCTCGATCGTCCGGCGCAGCCTGTGGAACACGGAACGCCTGAACGCCTCCGGGGACTTCTCGGCCCCCGTCCTCTACATCCCCCACCCGGCCCACTGGCCCACCGAGGACTCGGACTTCAAGCAGTACTACCTCAAGGACTGGCCCGATGCGACGCAGACCTCCGCCACCCTCGCCAACGGCCGGCGCTGGGTCGAGTCCATCCTCAACACGCCGGATGGGCACGGGCCGGACGAGGTCTTTCCATGGGTGATGGCCGTGGACGCCCAGGTCCAGTACGGGGAGCCGAAATACACGCTCAGCGCCGACGAGTTCGTACTCACCCTTGCTCAGCTGCGCGCGAAGGCCATCCGGGAGGTCGGCATCTGGTGGGACCACCGGTTCCAGGAGCCCGCGTGGGTGGCGATGTACCAGCTCATGGACTGGGCGTACGTCCCGCAGGTGGGGGACGCCGAGGTGGTCGCGGGCGATGGGCCGGACCCGGTCGACCTGGATGCCCTGCGGTACACCCTGCGGGAGAACGACCCGGCCGATGAGGTCGTGCTGATCGAGTCGGAGGATGTCGGTGACTACCACGAGGTGGCCCTGTGGGTCACCTTCGATCATCTCCAGGACTTCAACCAAGGCCTGAGGCTCAACCTCGAGTGCGCGATCACGCCCGACGATGGCGGCGATGTGGACGATGCACGCGGGTTCGTCTACCTCGGCGAGCAGGAGCTCGACCCGATCGAGTGGGACCAGCAGGCCGGGCTGGGCGTGTTCGACGATTTCCAGCTCAATGAGGGGTTCGGCTTCTTCGCGCCCTGGTATCTCGGGGTGATCGACACCACCGAGGTCAAGTGGTACGAGACCCGGCGCACGTTCCCGATCAACGTCGATTACGTCTACGGAGACGCGATCTGGGTGAAGCTGGTCCTGCGCCGGGACGACTCGGAGCCGTTCGCCGCGCGGTTCGATCTCACCCAGCTCGTCGGGGCTCCCCCGGGCGGCGATTGCGAGAGCTTCGCCCAGGGCGCCGACTTCGACCACTCGCAGAGCGTCAGCCTGGTGGACCTGCTCGCCTTCCAGGGCGCCTATGCCGCCGGCAGGCCGTCCGCCGACATGAACCGCGACGGCCAGGTCAACGTGCAGGACATGGTCATCTTCGGGGCCAAGTTCAACGGCCCTCCGTGATCGTCTCCTCCCAGTCGAACCCATGACCCCCGACCCGGGCCCGTGCCCGGGTCATTTCGGCTCCGGTGACGTTGTCGGGGATGCGCTCAACCGCCGACCGGCTTCGGCGGCGGCCTCGATCCCCATCGGCGGAAGGGCGCGATCCGCCGCGGGCGGGGTGACCGTGCTTCCCACACCCGGCGTCGCGCGTCCGCCTCTCCCCGCATGGTGCGATCCGGGCGGCGCTCGGCGCGAATGGTGAACGGCGGGGCGGTCAGACGGGCGCGGGCGTCCGGCGTGTCGTGAGGGTGATGGCGGGCTGGGGCGCGATGCGCAGGTCCTCGATGGTCGGCTCGACGGTGGTGCGTCCGTTCCAGGTGTTCAGGCGCGGGGAGACGACGGCGTCGAGCGTGGCGGCGCCGAGGAGCGCGTCGCGCCGCTCGGCCCAGTTCCACGCGATCAGACGGACGGTGCGATTCCCCTGACGGGCGAGGAGCGAGAGGTGGTTCCCGGCGCGTCCGAAGGGGGAGGGCGGGCCTGCCGCACGGAGTCCCTCGAGGAGGATGCGCGGGCGCGGGTTGGCGCACCCGAACGGGGCGAGGCTCTCGAGTTGGGCGACGGCGTCGGGCGTGAGCTCGGCGAGATCGGCGCGGGTGTCGATCGACACCGAGGGGACCAGCTCGTCCGGGGTGAGGCGCTCGTTGGCGTGGGCGGTGAAGTCGCGGGTGAAGGCGTCGAGGCGGGCCGGGTCGAGGCGGAGTCCGGCGGCCATGGCGTGCCCGCCGTAGCCGGCGAGGTGGGTGGCGCAGCGTGTGAGGGCGTCGTGGAGGCCGAAGCCGGCGATGGACCGGCCCGAGCCGGCGCAGAGCCTCCCCCCGCCCTCCCCCTCCGCGCGGGTGCACAGGAGGATGGTGGGGCGCCCGAAGCGCTCGACGAGTCGGGAGCAGGCGATGCCGAGGACGCCGGGGTGCCACTCCTCGTGGGCCAGGACGATGGCGTGGCAGCCGGGGGCGGTCATGCCGGCGGCCTCGGCCAGCTCGGCCGCGTGGCGCGCGATGCGCTGCTCGAGGGCGCGGCGTTCATCGTTGAGGCGGGTGAGGGCGTGGGCGATGTCGGACGCCTCTTCCGGGGTGGCGGTGGTGAGGAGCGCCACGGCCTCGCGGGCGTGGCCGAGGCGCCCGCAGGCGTTGAGGCGGGGACCGAGCGCGAAGCCCGCGTGCTCGGCGTCGATGTTCTCGCCGTCGAGGCCGCTGGCCTCGACGAGCGCGCGCAGGCCCGGCAGGGGGGAGTGCTTGATGCGCCGGAGGCCGAAGCGGGCGATGACGCGGTTCTCGCCGGTGAGGGGGACGATGTCGGCGATGGTGCCGAGGGCGGCGAGGGCGAGGAGCTCGATGAGCAGGGCGCGGAGGTCGTCGCGGACGCGGCGCCCGCCGCAGTGGAGCGTCGCGAGGCGCCAGGCGAGCTTGTAGGCGACGCCGGCGCCGCAGAGGTCGGGGTCGGGGTAGGCGGAGCCCGGGCGCCGGGGGTGGACGATGGCGAGGGCGTCGGGGAGGTCGCCCTCGGGCGGGGTGTGGTGGTCGGTGATGATGAGGTCGAGGCCCGCGGCGCGGGCGGCGCGGGCGGGCTCGAGGGCGGAGATGCCGCAGTCCACGGAGACGACGACGCGGGCGCCCTCGGCGGCGAGCTGGGTGAGGGCGGCGGCGTTGAGCCCGTAGCCCTCTTCGAGCCGATGGGGGACGTAGGTGCGGATGTCGGCCTCCGGCGCGAGGGTCCGGAGGGTGTGGAAGAGGATGGCGGTGGCGGTGATGCCGTCGACGTCGTAGTCGCCGTAGATGACGAGGGGCTCTCGGGCGTGGAGGGCCGCGAGGATCCGCTCGGCGGCGCGGTCGAGGTCGGGGATGAGGGAGGGGTCGTGGAGGTGGTTGAGGGAGGGTCGGAGGAAGCGATCGGCGGCGGCGGGGTCGTGGAGACCGCGGGCCGCGAGGATGCGCGCGACGAGGGGCGGGAGACCGGGCGGCGTGGGGCCGGGAGCGGGCTCATCGGGGAGGAGCCAGCGTCGGGTGAGGCCGCGGGGGGTCGCGATGGTGGGCACTCCGTTGCCGCTCGCGTGGGATGGCACCGGCGCGTGCGGGAACGGGCCGGGCGGGAGTCCGGTAGACTACCAGAACGCACGCCGGGTCGGAAGCCGATGGTCAAGCTCACCAGGATCTACACGCGGACGGGGGATGACGGGACGACCGGTCTGGGGACCGGGGGGAGGGTGTCGAAGTCGAGCCGGCGCGTGGCGGCGATGGGGAGCGTGGATGAGGCGAACGCGGCGATCGGCCTGGCGGTGGTGGCGTGCGAGGGGGCGGCGCCGTCGGCGGGGCTGGGGCCGGTGGTGGGGGCGCTCCGGCTCATCCAGCACGACCTGTTCGACGTGGGGGCGGATCTGTGCGTGCCGGTGGAGCGGGTGGAGA
>CAYWOF010000394.1:0-3839 GCA_964459825.1 uncultured Phycisphaeraceae bacterium
GACGCGTCTCCCGCTCGCCCCCGCCCACCAGCGCCACCGGGCTCAGCCGGCGCTGGCCCACCAGCCCCACCGCCGCGGCGATCCACACCGCCATGTCGTGCTTGGTCAGGACCGTCGAGGAGACGCTCATCGAGGCCGACGTGTCCACCACCAGATACAGGCACACCCGCTTGAGCGTCTCGTACTCCTTCACGAACGGCCGCCCCATCCGCGCCGTCAGGCGCCAGTCCATCATCTTGATCGGATCGCCGGGCTGGTACGGACGCGACTGCGCGTACTCCAGCCCGGCCCCCACGAACAGCGACGCGTCCGTGCCGAACGCCAGGTCGTCCGCCAGCCGGCGCACCACCATCTCGAAGTCGCCGTGGGCGAGCTCGTCGGGCGGACCCAGATGGTGCGTGGCGTGGCGCATCGATCCGTGCTCGTGGCACGGGCCTCGCGCCCGCGCCTGCTCCCATCGACCTCCGCCTCCCCGGGGGCTCAGGTCAGCGTCCGCAGCAGCTCCTCCAGCACGTCCTGCTGCTTCCGCCCGGCGGCCAGCGCCTCGTACGTCAGCCGCATCCGGTGCAGCACCACGTCCTCCGCCAGCGCGAAGAAGTCCTCGGGGATCGTGTACTCGCGCCCGTGGATGTACGCCCGCGCCCGCGACGCCTGCACCAGCGCCAGGCCCGCCCGCGGGCTGCACCCCAGCTCCACGTCCTTGTGCCGGCGCGTCAGGTTCACCAGCTCCACGCAGTCCCGGATGAACACCTCGCTCACGTGCACCCGCTGCACCGCCCCCATCGCCTCCGTCAGGTCGCGCACGTGCAGCCGCTCGCTCTCCCCGATCGCGTCGAAGGCCGTCATGGGCACGGCCCCCTCCCCGTGGCGCTTCAGCCCCAGCGCCAGGTGCCGGCGCACCACTTCCGCCTCGTCGTCGGGCGATGGATAGGTCAGCCGGTGGCGCAGCATGAACCGGTCCAGCTGCGCCTCGGGCAGCTCGAACGTCCCCGACTGCTCCACGGGGTTCTGCGTCGCGATCACCAGGAACGGCGCGGGCAGGTCGTGCGTCGTCTGCCCGATGGACACCCGGCGCTCCTGCATCGCCTCCAGCAGCGCCGACTGCACCTTCGGCGAGGCCCGGTTGATCTCGTCGGCCAGCAGCAGGTTCGTGAAGATCGGTCCCCGGTGGACGCGGAACTCCCCCACCTTCTGGTCCAGGATCTCCGACCCCACGATGTCCGACGGCAGCAGGTCGATCGTGAACTGCACCCGCGCGAACCTCAGGTCGATCGCCCGCGCGATCGCCTGCACCAGCAGCGTCTTGGCGATCCCCGGCACCCCCTCCAGCAGCAGGTGACCCCCGGTCAGCAGGGCGATCAGGATCCGCTCCACCACCACCTGCTGGCCCACCACCGTCCGCGCCACCTGCGCGCGAACCGTCGCCGCGAAGGGGCAGTACTCGGCCGACCCGTTGAGCGCCGCAGCGCCGCTGACCGTTTGCGTCACGTCTGGTTTCCTTGGCTCAGCCCCCGTCGGGCCGCCCCTGGTCCTCGCGGGGCCTGGCGCTCTCGGCCAGGAGCTTGCCCGCCATCTCCTTCACCCGGTCCACGCGCACCCCCGCGCCCCGCACGACCCCCGCCCGGTCGATCACGATCGTCGTCGGCAGGAACCGGATCCCCATCGCCCCCGCCGTTGCGCCCATCGCCTTCCGCCCCTCGACGGCGCTCGCCTCCGCATCCCGGAAGACCCGCGTCGGCAGCTTCCCCTCCGCCCCCAACTTCGCCACCGCCTCCCAGTCGTCATCCGCCGGGCACACCCCCACCACCACCACGCCCTGCGCGCCCATCTCCTTCTCGAGCGCCGCCAGCGTCTCGGCCCGCGCGATCGACGGCCGGCTCCCCGACGAGAAGAAGTGCACGATCGCCACCTTCCCCTTCAGGTCCTCCGCCCTCGCCGCCTCGCCGATCCACTCCGCCGCCGCCAGCTCCGGCATCGCCTTGCCCTCGATCGCCCGGAGCGTCGCCTGCCGGCGCGTGCCCCCGTCGTACCACTCCGCCGGGAACTCCCCCGGCGCCGCCCCGCCCCCGCCCAGCCCCGGTGGCGCCGGCTCGGCCAGCAGCACCTTCACCGCCTCCTCCAGGTACTGCGGGTTCAGCCCCGCGCCCCGCACCACCCCCGCCCGGTCGATGAGCACGTACGTCGGCCAGAACCCGAGGTGGAACGCCTTCTGCGACACCGCCCCGTCGGCATCGCGCGCCACCGGGTAGTTGATCTTCTTCTCCCGGATCATCGCCGGCGCGTTATCCCACCCGCTCTTCGAGTCGTGGATGCCGAAGAACACCAGCCCCTCGTCCTTGTACCGATCCACGATCTCGATGTTGTGCGGGATCGACGCCACGCACGGCCCGCACCACGTCGCCCAGAAGTCGATCACCACCACCTTGCCCTTCGAGTCCGGCACGCTCACCTTCTCCCCCACCCAGGTCTGGAACTTCAGCTCCGGCGGCGCCTTCCCCTCGTGCGCCACCAGCTCCGGCGGACGCCCGTCGAAGAACCAGTTCGCCGGAAAGCTCTTCGTCTGCGCCCCGGCCCCGGCCACCGGCCCCAGGCACGCCGCCGCCAACGTCCCGACCAGCACGCCTCGACGCGACTTCTCCATGGCGAACCTCCCAGACAGATGGCGGCGAACCCGGCCGCGCCCGCCGGCGGCATCGGATCGGCCGGCCCAAGGCGCAACGGCCGACGTCGGCAGGACGGCCGGACCGTCCCCGGCACGCCCCCGAACCCGGGGCAACCACCGGAGCATACCAGAAGCCCCCCCCACGGGATACACCCCCGGATCGCGCTCCCCCGGCGGCCCGCCACTCCATGGCGGCCCTTCAATTCCCCCGGGTGGCCCGCTTCCGGCCCCCATCCCGTAGCACACGGTAGACTGGACGCCCCGAACGCCCCCGAGGACACCCATGGCTTCCACCACGTCTCGCCGCGACTTCCTCCAGTACGTCACCGCCGCCGGCGCCGCGGCCCTCATCGCCCCCGGGCGGGCCCGCGCCCGGTCGGACACGCGCCTGCGCGTGCTCTCGATCGGCGTCATCGGCACGATCGGCGAGGCCGACCGCCACAACATCGCCGCGCACCCCCTGGTGGACATCGTCGGCCTCTGCGATGTCGACTCGGGCGCCCTCGCCAAGGCCGCGTCCGAGCACCCCGGCGCCTTCACCTGCGCCGACTACCGCGAGGCCTTCGACCGGCACGGCGACAAGTTCGACGCCGTCATCGTCGCCACCCCCGACCACTCGCACTGCGCCATCATGACCCTCGCGCTGGCGCGCGCCAAGCACGTCTACGGCCAGAAGCCCCTCGTCCACGAGCTCGAGGAGCTCGAGCTCCTGGGCCGGGCCGCCCGCGCCCGTCCCGACCTCGCCACCCAGACCGGCGCCCAGCGCATCGAGCACGCCCCCCGGCGCGCCGCCGTGGACATCCTCAAGAGCGGCGGCCTCGGACGCGTCATCGAGGTCCACATCCCCTTCGGCGGCGGCGCCCTCGCCGGCGGCTTCTACTTCGCCGACGGCAAGCTCGGCGACCCCATCGAGCCCCCCACCGGCTTCGACTACAACCTCTGGCTCAACGGCGCCCAGGAAGAGCCCTGCCGACCCAACATGGTCCAGCGCCAGTGGCGCAGCTGGTGGAAGTACGGTGGCGGCCAGATCGCCGACTGGGTCGTCCACGTGACGGACGTGCTCTTCTACGCCTTCCCCGAGCTCCAGAGCCCCACCCGCGTCTGCTCCCGCACCCCCTCGCGCGACCTCTCCCACTTCCACGCCGACCGTGTCCTCTCCACCCTCACCTATCCCGTG
>CAYWOF010000395.1:0-3838 GCA_964459825.1 uncultured Phycisphaeraceae bacterium
CGCCGTCGATCTCGCCCACGAACGTCGCCGCGCCCGTGGTCAGGTTGATGGTAAAGAGCGACGAGATGCTCTTGGAGCTCTCGCGCATGACGGCGTAGGCGATGCCGGTGGCGCCGGAGATGTCAAACCCCCCCAGCCCGCCGACGAGCACCCCGAGCGACCCGACCGTCGTGAGCGTGCCGTCCTTGGGCGGGTTGTGGAGCACCAGGATGTCCAGGTGCGTGTCGATCCCGTACAGCTGCGTGCTCGTCGCGCCCCCGAAGCTGTTCGTGTACGCCGTGTGCACCACGTTGGGATTCTGACCGAAGTTCGGATCGCCCGACCCGTACGCCAGCGGCTGGTCCTCGAAGACCACCCCGCCGGTGTTGGGGTCCAGGCGCAGGTTCTGCTCGGCGTTGCTCACGAGCCGCGCGCGGTCCCCCACCGGGTGGAAGTCGAACCCGAACAGGGATCCGTTCAGCGGCGGGTTCGTCAGGCCGGCGCCGACCGAGACCGCTCCGCCCGTCCCGGGGTCGAGGGTGTAGAGCCGGTTCCCGCTCCCCAGCGCGTAGAGCTGGCCCGTCGCCGGGCGGTAGTCCAGGCCCACGACGGTCTCACCAGGCTCCAGGCCCGTGATCACCCGTCCCGACCCGATCGCGCCGGGGGTCCCGGTGTCCCAGTTGATCAGGAATCCCCCCGCGGTCACGCCGAACATGAGCTCGGCGTGCGCTGCGCCCGCGCACCCCATCGCCGCGCCCGCACCGATGGCCCAACCCCACGCGACCAAGCGTTGACTCATGTGCTGCCCCCTTCCCTGGTGCACCCCGCGATCGGCCGCTCGGGGGCCGCTCGCACGGCCCGCGCACAACGGGCCGATACGCCAATGTAGCCGCGATCGCCCGCGCGGCAAGTGAACTCGAAGGATCGACCATCACTATGAGGCGCGCCTCATGAGCGGCGCGGGTTCATGATCCCGGCCTCACCGCGCCCGGTCGCAAGACGGCGACGCACCGGCGCGGCAGCTCGCCCGCGCGACGCGCCCCGGAACGCACCCGGCGCGCCGACATCGTGTACGATTCCCGAACATGCCGACCCCCGAGATCCCCCTCTCCCGGCCGGACATCACCGACCTCGAGGTCCAGCTCGTGGTCGAGACGCTCCGCTCCGGGCGCCTCTCCATCGGTCCCGCGCAGGCGAAGTTCGAGGTCCTCGTCGCCGACCGCGTCGGCTGCCGCCACGCCGTGGCCGTCTCCTCCGGCACCGCCGGCCTCCACCTGATCCTGGCCGCCCTCGGCATCGGGCCCGGCGACGAGGTCATCACCACGCCCTTCTCCTTCGTCGCCAGCGCCAACGCCATCCTCTTCGTCGGGGCCACCCCCGTGTTCGTGGACCTCTGCCCCAAGAGCCTCAACGCCGACCCCGCCCTCGTCGAGCGGGCCATCACGCCCCGGACCCGGGCGATCCTGGCCGTGGAGACCTTCGGCAACCCCACGCACATGGACGCCTACGCCTCGATCGCCGCCCGGCACGAGATCGCCCTCGTCGAGGACTCGTGCGAGGCCCTCGCGACGACCTACCGCGGGCGCGCCTGCGGCTCCTTCGGGCGCGCCGGGTGCTTCGGCTTCTACCCCAACAAGCAGATCACCACCGGCGAGGGCGGGATGATCGTCACCGACGACGAGCGCCTCGCCGACCTCTGCCGCTCCATGCGCAACCAGGGGCGCGCCGTCGATCGCGCCCATCCCGCCGCCTCGGCCGAGCTCGGACGCCTCCACACCGCCGCCAACGTCGGCTCCTGGCTGCGCCACGAGCGCCTCGGGTACAACTACCGCATGCCGGAGATCAACGCCGCCCTCGGCGTCGCCCAGATGCGCCGGCTCGACGAGATCGTCCTCAAGCGCCAGAAGGTCGCCGACCTCTACCTCAAGCGCCTCATGGGCACGCCCAGCGTCGTCGTCCCGACCATCGCCCCCGAGACCGTGATGAGCTGGTTCGTGTTCGTGGTGCGCCTCGAGGCCGGCTACACCGGCGAGGAACGCGACCGGATCATCGCCGGGCTGAGAAACCACGACGTGGGAAGCGCCGACTACTTCCCCTGCATCCACCTCCAGCCCTTCTACCAGGAACGCTTCGGCTTCCGGCCCGGCATGTTCCCCATCGCCGAGAGCGTCAGCCAGCGGACCCTCGCCCTCCCCTTCCACAACGACCTGACCGCCCACGAGGTCGAGCTCGTCTGCCAGACCCTCGAGGTCATGATCGGACGCGAGGGCCTGCGCCGGGGGTGAGCTTGCCCCCTCCCGCCCGTGGCGTAGACTTCCGCCCCCCCGTTTCAGGCCCCCCTGCGAGGTCCCCGCCATGCCCTACGAGTGCCATTTCACCGGCAAGAAGACCAAGTTCGGCAAGACCCGCGCCTGGCGCGGCCAGAAGGTCTCCAAGGGCGGCTTCGGCCTCAAGCCCACCGGGATCAGCCCCCGCACCTTCCGGCCCAACCTCCAGGAGGTCACGGCCGTCGTCGATGGCCGCCCCACCCGCGTCAAGGCCTCCACCCGCGCCATCCGCACGGGCCTGGTCGTCAAGCCCCTCAAGCGCAAGTTCGGGTACACCCGGCAGCGCAAGCAGGGCGCCCCGTAAGCGCTTTTCCGGCCCGCCGCCCGAGCGCACGGCCCCGAAGCCCCGGTAGAATGGTGGGCCGAGGGCACCCATGAAGTGCGACAGGTGCGACAAGGAGGCCACGGTCCACGAGCTGCGCGTGGTCAAGGGCGTCAAGGTCGAGAAGCACCTCTGCGAGCACTGCGCCAAGCAGGATGGGATCGCGGTCCAGTCGCAGGTCCCCATCGATGAGCTCATCAGCAAGTACGTCATGGCCCAGGGCGCGAGCGCGACCGAGACCGCCAAGGCCGGCCGGGCGCCGGCGGCGTGCGCGCGCTGCGGGCTGACCTACGCCGAGTACCGTCAGGCGGGCCTCCTCGGGTGCCCCGAGTGCTACCGCGCCTTCGGGGTCCAGCTCGGGCCCCTGCTCGAGCGCGCCCACGAGGGCGGCACCCACCACGTGGGCAAGGTCCCGCGCCACGCCCTGGCGCGCCGGCGCGCCGGCGCCGAGGATGTGCTCGGCGGGCCCGCCGGTCGCGCCGAGCGCATCGCCACCATCCGGCGCCAGCTCTCCGAGGCCATCCGCGCCGAGCAGTACGAGCGGGCCGCCGCCCTGCGCGACGAGCTGGCCCGCTTCTCCGACGGCGCCCCGCCGGCCGCCGCCGCGCCGGCCCGCGCCAAGCGCTCCGGCGGGGGGGACGCGTGAGCGATCCCCGGCCCTCCCCGCACCACGCCTTCGCCACCGGCACCGAGTGGCTGCGCGGCGCCGGCGAGGCGTCCGACGTCGTCATGTCCTCGCGCGTGCGCCTGGCCCGCAACCTCGCCGGGTTCCCCTTCGTGGTCCGCGCCTCGCGCGACGAGCGCCACGCCGTGCTCGACCTCTGCAAGGCGCGCATCCTCCGCGCCGGCCTCGCCGAACGCGTCATGTGGATCGACCTCCACGAGTCCCCCGCCGCCGAACGAACCCTCCTCGTCGAACGCCACCTCATCAGCCAGCAGCACGCCCGCGGCAAGCAGGCCAACGGCAAGGGCGGCGCCGAGGAGCCCCGCGGCGTCGCCGTCGGCCTCCCCGACGAGCGCCTCTCCATCATGGTCAACGAGGAGGACCACCTGCGCGTCCAGGTCATCCGGAGCGGCCTGGCCCTCGAGGCCGCCCTCCAGGAGATCGACGCCGCCGACGACCGCCTCGAGGAGGGGCTCGACCTCGCCTTCTCCCCGCGCTTCGGCTACCTCACCGCCTGCCCCACCAACGTGGGCACCGGCGTGCGCC
>CAYWOF010000396.1:0-3829 GCA_964459825.1 uncultured Phycisphaeraceae bacterium
CAGATGGACTTCATCCGCGGCGCGGCTCTTTCCGAGGGCGGCAAGCCCATCATCGCGCTCCCGTCCACCGCCGCACGTGGGGGCGTCTCCCGCATCGTCGCGGAGCTCTCGCCGGGCGCCGGCGTCGTCACGACGCGCGGGCACATCCACTGGGTCGTCACCGAGCACGGGTCGGTCAACCTGCACGGCCTCTCGCTGCGTGAGCGCGCCGAAGGGCTGATCTCCATCGCGCACCCGGATTTCCGGAGCGAGCTCCGGCAGAGGCTGTCGGCGATCCGGCGGTTTGTGCCGTAGGCATGGCGCGCGCGCCGAACCGGGGCAGCGTGCTTCAAGCCCATTTGTACCAACTAGTTATAGAAAAAAGGAAAAAAAGATGACGATGTCTCTTTAACGGGGTATACTGGAGCATGGATGGGTCGCAGGGCCCAAACCGGACCACTTGGCCCGAGTGGCATCCGCCCTTGGGCGACGCGCAGGCCAAGGCCGACGCCGAGGCCTGCCTGCAGTGCGGCGGGCCCGTCGCGCCCGCCCCGTGCGTCGCCGCCTGCCCCACCGGCATCGACATCCCCGGCTTCATCCTCGACATCGCCCAGGGCCGACCGGCGGATGCGGCCCGCAAGATCTTCAGCGCGAACATCCTCGGCGCGACCTGCGCCCGCGTCTGCCCCGTGCCCATGCTCTGCGAGGGCTCGTGCGTCCTGACGCGCGAGGGCCGGAGGCCGATCCAGATCGGCAAGCTCCAGCGCTTCGCCACCGACAGGGCGATGCGGGCCAAGGCGCCCGTCACGCCCACAGTCTCGGTCGAGCGTCGCCCCGAGAGCGTCGGCGTGATCGGCGCGGGGCCGGCCGGCCTCGCGTGCGCGGCGGAGCTGGCCCGGCTGGGCTACCCCGTCACCGTCTACGAGCAGCGCCAGCGCCCTGGCGGCCTCGTGACGCACGGCATCGCGCCCTACAAGCTGGTGGACGACCCCCTCCCGCTCGAGGTCGAGGCGATCCAGCGGATGGGCGTCACCTTCCGCTTCGGCGCCACGGTGGGCCTCGACGTCACCGCCGACACCCTGCGGCGCGACCACCGCGCCGTCTTCCTCGGCGCCGGGCTGGCCGACGACCTGCCCGTCAAGATCCCCGGCGAGGATCTCCCCGGCGTGTGGGAGTCGCTCAAGTTCATCGAGGCCATCCGGCTGCGCCCCCCCGGCGAGACGCACCTGGGCAACCGCATCGCCGTCATCGGCGGCGGCAACACGGCCATCGACGTCGCGCGCGAGGCGCGCATGATGGGCGCGGCCGACGTGATGATGCTCTATCGGCGCACCGAGGCCCAGATGCCCGCGTACGCCCACGAGCTGGTGGCCGCGAAGGCCGAGGGCGTCAAGATCGTGACGCTCGTCGCCCCGCTCGAGTTCCTCGGCTGGGAGCGGGTGCGCGGCGTGCGCTGCATCCGCATGGAGCTGGGGCCGCCGGACTCGTCCGGGCGTCCCAAGCCCGTGCCGGTGATGGGCTCGGAGTTCATCATCGACGTCGACGCCGTCATCAAGGCCATCGGCCAGCGCCCGCAGAGCGACCTGCTCAAGCACCTGGGGCTGCCGGGCAAGGATGGCGTGGTCACCGTCAACGAGGACGTCCAGACCTCCGACCCGTGGCTCTTCGCCGGCGGCGACTGCATCAACGGGGGCGGGACGGTCGTCGTGGCGGTGCGCGACGGCGTGCGCGCCGCCCGCGCGATCGACCGCATCCTCTCGGGGCGGGCCCGCCCGGCGCCCGCGCCCGCGCCCCCGCTCCACGTCGAGCGCGACGACGGGACCCTGCGCCACTTCCAGGGGGGGTACCGCCTGACCACCGTCCCCGCCCTGTGCAAGGGGTGCAACATCTGCGTCACGGGGTGCCCCACCGACACGCTCTCCCTCGACGCGCACAACCGCATCGCCGTCAACAACCCCAACACCTGCGTCTTCTGCGGCCTGTGCGAGGCCCGGTGCCCGGACTTCGCGATCTGGGTCGCCAAGGGCGAGCGCGCCGCCACGCCCGCCGGGGCCGGAGCCGCGTCATGACCACCCGCCTGGTCCAGGGCAACGAGGCCTGCGCCCACGGCGCCCTCTACGCCGGGTGCCGCTTCTTCGCCGGCTATCCCATCACCCCCAGCTCCGAGATCATGGAGCTGCTAGCGCAGGAGCTGCCCGCGCGGGGCGGCATGTTCATCCAGATGGAGGACGAGATCGCCTCGATCTCCGCCATCATCGGCGCCGCCTGGGGCGGGGCCAAGGCGATGACCGCCACCAGCGGCCCGGGCTTCTCGCTCATGCAGGAGGGCATCGGGTACGCCGCCATCACGGAGACGCCCTGCGTCATCGTCAACTGCCAGCGCTGGGGCCCGTCGACCGGCCAGCCCACCAAGGCCGCGCAGGGCGACGTGATGCAGGCGATCTGGGGGACGCACGGCGACCATCCGATCATCGTGCTCACGGCCTCCAACGTGCGCGACGCCTTCGAGATGACCGTGCGGGCGTTCAACCTGGCGGAGCGCTGGCGCGTGCCCGTCATCCTCCTGCTCGACGAGGTGCTGGCGCACATGCGCGAGAACATCCGCTGGCCGCAGCCGGGGGAGCTCGAGATTGTGGACCGCGCCGCGCCCGCCGACACCCGGGGCTTCAAGCCGTTCGCCGGTGATGCCTTCCTCCCGTTCGGGGCCGGGGCCAGGTTCCACGTGACGGGACTGGCCCACGGCCCCGAGGGTTTCGCGGTCCAGGGCGAGGCGGCGGCCCGCGAGCTGCGCCGCATGGTCGGCAAGATCCAGGACCACGCCGAGGCGCTGACCCTCTGCGACACGCACAAGCTCGACGACGCGACGACCGCGATCGTCAGCTACGGCATCACCAGCCGCGCCGCCGAGGCCGCCGTCGATCAGCTCCGCGCCGACGGCGTGCGCGCCGGGCTGCTGAGCCTCAAGACCCTCTGGCCGTTCCCCGAGCACCTCGTGCGCGACCTGGCGGCCCGGGTCGAGTTCCTGCTCGTGCCCGAGCTGAACCTGGGGCAGATGGCGCGCGAGATCGAGCGTGCCGCGGGCGGGCGCTGCGAGGTCCAGCGCCTCGGGCGCGTGGACGGCAACCTCCTGAGCCCCCAGCAGATCTGCGACGCGATGCGCCGGGCGCCCGCCGGCGCCCCGGGAGGAGGCTCCGCATGAGCGAGCAGTACCGCCAGTTCCTGCGCTTCGCGCAGCTCCCCCACGTCTGGTGCCCCGGGTGCGGCAACGGCATGATCGTCAAGGCCATGATCGAGGCGATCGCCGGGCTGGGCCTCGACCAGAACAAGGTCGTCGTCGTCAGCGGCATCGGCTGCTCGGGACGCACGCCGTTCGTGCTCGACTTCAACACGATGCACACCACGCACGGGCGGGCCCTGGCCTTCGCCACCGGGATCAAGCTCGCCAACGACGCCCTGAAGGTCATCGTCGTGATGGGCGATGGAGACTGCTCGGCCATCGGCGGGAACCACTTCATCCACGCGTGCCGGCGCAACCTCGACCTGACCGCCCTGGTCTTCAACAACGGCATCTACGGCCTCACCGGCGGCCAGCAGGCCCCCACCACGCCCACGGGCAAGCGCAGCACGACCTCCGTCGGCGGGGCCATCGATCCCCCCTTCGACCTGGTGCGCCTGGCGCTGGGCGCCGGGGCGGGCTTCGTCGCCCGCACGACCTCGTTCGACCACAAGCAGATGGTCGGCTTCTTCACCCGGGCCCTGAGCCACAAGGGGTTCAGCGTCGTCGATGTCCTCACCTCGTGCCCCACCTACTTCGGGCGCATGAACGACGTCGCCGAGCCCTACGACATGG
>CAYWOF010000397.1:0-1998 GCA_964459825.1 uncultured Phycisphaeraceae bacterium
AGAACGAGAAGATCAGCGCGATGACGAAGATGTTGTCCATCGCCAGCGACTTCTCGACCACGTACCCCACCAGGTACTGCTTGGCGGCTTCGAGCCCCTGCACCTCGCCCGACACGATGAGCGGCGCCCCGGCCTTGATCGCGTCCGCGGAGCTGTACTTCGCCGTGTCCAATCCCAGCCCGAGCCAGCGGCCCTCGTAGGCCATGTACACGAACCCGCTGAACGCGACGCCGCACGTCAGCCAGATCACCGACCACGTGGCCGCCTCCTTCATCCCGACCTCGTGCGCTTCGCGGTGGAAGACGCCCAGGTCCAGCGCCAGGAAGACGACCACCAGACCGATGAACGCGACGTAGGCCCACACCTTGAGCGCGGCGGGGTCCGGCGTCGCGGAGGTTGCCAGGAGGAGCAGTCCGTTCATGGAGTAGTCACACCTGGCCCCGGGCCTGCTCGGCGCGGGCCGGGGGGCGGCGCGATGCCGCGGGACCACGTTGGTCTTGCCAGGAGCGTCGGCCCGTGCTGGTAGAGCGACGGGGACCGAAGCCGCGGACGGGCCGGGGCGGTGATCGACTCAGTCCACCCGTGCTGACGACCCGTGCCACCCGCGTCGGCGGAAGGCTACTCCCCAACCGGAAGTACGACTCGATGATAGCCGGTGCGCGGTCCGGCCCGCGGCCCGGCGCGGCGGGAGACGGCCCGTTCGGCCCCCCGCCCCGGACGTCCTCGCGCGCGCGGAGGAGCACGCGCCAGCGTCGGAGCCACGGGCGCGCGGCCCGGTTCTCCCGGAGGACTCGCAGCGCCAAGGTCCGGTTCCCATCGGGGTTCCGAGCGACGTCCGTGCCGTGCGTCATCACCGCCGGGGGGGCTCCCTCCCGACAATCTTCGGCCTGGACCCGATGCCCTGCACAATGCCCGCGGCGTAGGAACCAAGCTCGACCATCGAAGCGCCCACGCGGGCGCGGCCCCTGAACTCGATCGGAAGGGACTCCACGCACCGACCCCCGACGACCAGCCGCGTTCCCGCGCTCTCCAACCGATCCGCGAGCCTGATCCACTCGGCGTGACGCGTTCGGTCCTGGGAGGTGCTCACGCTCAGGCTGCAGAGGACCGCGCCGTAGCGCTCGGCCGCCAGGCCGATCGTCTCGAGCGGAGTCGTCGGGCCGAGGTTGCGGGCGTGGCTGCCCTGCTCGTGGAGCGTCATGGAGGCGAGCAGCGGCGCCAGGAGATACGGGTCGCCGGGGCCGGCCGCGGTGATCACGGCCGGGGCGCCGGGCGCGGCCGGCGGAATCCAGTCGAGCAGGTCCGCCAGGGCGCGCACGCAGGTGTCGACGGCCCGATGCTCCACCAGAATCCCCTGGGGATCGTGCTTCCAGAGTTCTCCCAACCGCTCCAAGGCCGGGCGAACCAACCCATCCCCGATCGCGGCGATGTCGGCCCCGGCGATGTACCGGCCGATGATGATCGCGTGCACCCGCGCCGCATCGTCGCTCACCAGCGCCTCGTAGCACGAGTCCGCGGCCCGCGGATCGACCGCTCCGAGCAAGGGCGCCGTCGAGAGCGGCATGGCCTCGGGCCGGTGCGGGCCCATCCGGTGCCGGCGCATGAAGCGGACCGCGGCCGCCACGGGGATGCGCCGATGGCCTCCCGCGGTGCGGTCCGCGGCGATGGTGCCATCGTCGATCCACCGCTTGACCGACGACTCGCTGACGCCCAGAGACTCGGCGAGTTGGCGGGTGGTCAGTGCGTGTCGCTCCCTGGCTGCCATGGCTGCTTCGCTCTCGAACCCTCAAGAACCCCGGCCCTGTCGTTTCCGACGAGGGCCGAGGATATCTCCTCCTCGTTCCTTCTGCCGCCGTGTCACTTGGGCATGAGCACGGTGTCGATCACGTGGATGACGCCGTTCGAGGCCTCCACATCGGTGCCGGTGACGCTCGCCATCGCGACGCTGTTGCCGATGGTCACGCCGCCGTCCCGGGCCCGGATCTCGAAGGTCTGTCC
>CAYWOF010000397.1:2008-3489 GCA_964459825.1 uncultured Phycisphaeraceae bacterium
ATCTGCACGTTGCCGCGATTGGTCGCGCGTGTGCGGATCTCGAAGGTCTGTCCCACAAGGGTGTTCCTGCTCTCCGCCATGGCCGCGATCTGGTCCGCGAAGAGCCTGCCGGGGATGACGTGGAACTTCAGGATCGAGGCGAGCTTCTCCTTGTTCTCCGGCTTGAGAAGGTTCTCGAGCGTGCCGGGGGGCAGCTTCTCGAACGCCTCGTCCGTGGGCGCGAAGACCGTGAAGGGTCCCTTGCCCGAGAGGGCCTCGGCCAGCCCCGCCGCGTTGATGGCCGCGGCCAGCGTGGAGAACGAGCCCGCATCGCCGGCGACCTGGAGGACGGTCTTCTGCACGGGGAGGATCACGCGGTCGATCACGTGGATGACGCCGTTGGTGCACGCGATGTCGGTCTTGACGACCGTGGCCTTCCCGTCGAGCTTCAGTTGCTGGCCGGTGAGGGAAAGGTCGATCCGCTGGCCGTTCACGGTGGCGGCGTTCTTGAGCGTCATCGCCTGCTTGGCGGCGACGTGGCCGGGCACCACGTGGTAGGTCAGGATCGACGCGAGCTGCTCCTTGTTCTCGGGCTTGAGCAGGCTCTCGACCGTTCCGGCCGGCAGCTTGGCGAACGCCTCGTCCGTGGGGGCGAAGACCGTGAAGGGCCCCTTGCCCTTGAGGACCTCGACCAGCCCGGCCGCCTGCAGCGCCGCGGCGAGGGTCTTGAAGGAGCCGGCGGCGACCGCGGTGTCCACGACGTCGGCCGCGGGTTGCTGCGCCACCCTCGTGTTCGCCTCGTGTCCCGAGGCGGGCGTCTGGGCGAGGGCGCCGGTGGCACAGATCGTCAGGGCACAAACCGAGCTCGACTTCAACCAGGTCTTCATCTTCGGCTCCGCAATGGGGCTGTCTCGCACCGGCGTCCGCGCCCCAGCGGGAGCCGTGGGCCGTTTCCGGCCGGATTCCGACGATCGGCCTCGTCCGCCGTGGCGTCCAAATGACCGATTTGAACGATTATTGCATGTCGGCCAGTGGAGTCAAGACGGTACGATGCTATTTTTGCGGTCAAATCTGGATTCCATTTGACACCCCCGGCCGGACGGGTATTCTTGAATGAACGATTTGCACGTTTTCATGGAGCACCCCGATGTCGTCCCCGCCGCCCTTCACCCGCCTGCTCGAGCTCGGCGCACTCGCGACGGGTCTGGTCCTGTCGTCCGGCTGCGGCCCCACCGACCGCCACGAGGCCGGATTGGCCGCGCCGGGTGCCCGGTCGAACATCTCGGAGGGTCGGCCGGTGGAGCGACCGCCAGCCCCCGCCGACGCGCCACCGGCCGGCACCTCGGCGCGAGTCGGCGGCGATCTCACGGTCAGGGTGTCGGGGTCCGATGGCGACTATCGCGCCGGGGGCTGCCGCGTAGATACGCCGCTGCCTGTCGGCTACCCGGCCCCCACTCCGCCGGGCGCTGTGGACCTCAAGACGTATCCCTCGGTGCGGCTGG
>CAYWOF010000397.1:3499-3820 GCA_964459825.1 uncultured Phycisphaeraceae bacterium
CCGACCGCGGGATGAGCAAGACGTTCTGGCCCCTGTTCAACCACATCCAGGAGCACGACATCGCGATGACCTCGCCCGTGGAGGTGAGCTACCGCGGCGTGCGGGGTTCGGAGCGTCCCGCTCCGGAAGCCTGGTCCATGGCCTTCCTGTACCGGCGGCCGGAACTCAACGGGACCGGCGTCGAGGGCGGCGTCGTCGTGCGCGATTCCGAGCCCGTGACCGTGGTCGCGGTCGGCCTGCGGGGGTCCTATTCCATGTCGCTCGTGCAGCGCGGGATGCGTCAGATCGAGGGCTGGCTCGCGGCCAACCCCCAATGGGAGG
>CAYWOF010000398.1:0-2328 GCA_964459825.1 uncultured Phycisphaeraceae bacterium
GTGGCGCGCAGGCGCTCGGCGAGGGGGTCGGGGGTCTCGACCCGGAAGAGGATGTCCGGCCCGCGCAACGTGATCGTGCGCACCGCCAGCGCCGCCGCGGCCAGGCGCAGCTCGGCGAGGTCGAGCAGGCGCTGCACGGGCGTGGGGGGCGCGCCGTAGGCCTCGGTCAGGTCGGTGTTGACGCGGGCCAGCTCCTCGGGCGTCACGGCGACGGCCAGGCGCCGGTAGGCCTCCAGGCGGCGCTGGTCGCTGGGGATGTAGGCGCGCGGGATGACGCCGGTCACGCCGATCTCGATGGCGGTGCGGCTGGCGACGGCGGGCGGGGCCTCGCGCTTGAGGTCGCGCACCGCGTCGTCGAGCAGGCGGCAGTACATCTCGTACCCCACGGCCGCGATGTGCCCGGACTGCTCGGCCCCCAGCAGGTTGCCCGCCCCGCGGATCTCGAGATCGCGCAGGGCGATCTTGAACCCCGCGCCGAGCATGGAGTACTGCTCGATCGCCTTGAGGCGCTTCTGGGCGACCTCGCGCACGGGCCGGTCGGCGGGGAGGAGCAGGTAGCAGTACGCCCGGTGGCGGGAGCGGCCCACGCGCCCGCGCAGCTGGTGCAGGTCGGCCAGGCCGAAGCGGTCGGCCTCGTTGATGATCATCGTGTTGGCCGTGGCGATGTCGATGCCCGACTCGATGATCGTCGTGGAGACGAGGATGTCCGCCTCGCGCCGGAGGAACCGGAGCATGACGGCCTCGAGCTCGTGCCCGGGCATCTGTCCGTGGCCCACGACGATGCGGGCCTCGGGGGCCAGGCGCTGGACCTGGTCGGCGATCGACCGGATGTTCTGGATGCGGTTGTGGACGAAGTAGACCTGCCCGTCGCGCGACCGCTCGCGCGCCAGCGCCTGGGCGATGCGCCGCTCGTTGAACGGGATCACCTCGGTCACGATCGCCCGCCGGTCCAGGGGCGGGGTGGTGAGGGAGCTGATGTCGCGCAGGCCGAGCATGGCCATGTGGAGCGTGCGCGGGATGGGCGTGGCCGAGAGCGTGAGCACGTCGACCGTCAGGCGCAGGCGCAGGAGCTTCTCCTTGTGCTCCACGCCGAAGCGCTGCTCCTCGTCGATGACGACCAGGCCCAGGTCGCGGAAGCGGACATCCTCGGAGAGGATGCGGTGCGTGCCGATGACGATGTCCACGCGGCTCTCGGCCAGGTCGCGCAGGATCTGCCGGGCCTCGGCGCCGGTCTTGAACCGCGACAGGGACTCGATCCGGAAGGGATAACCGGCGAACCGCGAGCGCAGCGTGCGCTCGTGCTGCTCGGCCAGGACGGTGGTGGGCACCAGGATCGCCACCTGCTTGCCGAACTCGACGGCCTTGAACGCGGCGCGGATGGCCAGCTCGGTCTTGCCGAAGCCCACATCGCCGCAGATGAGCCGGTCCATCGGGCGGTCGCGCTGCATGTCCCGCTTGATCTCGGCCAGGGCCGCGACCTGGTCCTCGGTCTCCTCGTAGGGGAACTCGGCCTCGAACTCCTGCTGCCAGGCGGTGTCCCCGGGGTAGCGGACCCCGGGGGTCGCCTCGCGGGCCGCGCGGACCCGGAGCATCTCGGCGGCCAGGTCGCGCACCGACTGGGCCACCCGCTCCTTCTGGTTCCTCCACCGGTTCCCGCCGAAGACCGAGAGCGGGGGCTTGCCCCGGAACCCGCCCACGTACTTCTGCACCTGGTCGATGTTGACCGCCGGGACGTGCAGGCGGGCGCCGGCGGCGAACTCGAGCGTGAGGTACTCCTGCGGCTCGGGGGGCGCGGGGCGCGGCCCGCCCCGGGCCAGCAGCTCGTCCGGGACCGCGCCCCCCTCGCTCACGGGCTGCGCGCCGGCGCCCTCGCCGCCGGGGCGCATGAGCTTGAGCCCCAGGTAGCGCGCGATGCCGTGCTCGGCGTGGACGACGTAGTCGCCGGGCTCGAAGTCGAGGAAGGTGTCCATCGCGCGCCCGGCGCGCAGGCGCCCGGCCGTGTGCCGGCGCGTGAGCGAGCGATGGAGCAGCTCGTGGTAGGGGATGAAGAGCGCCGGGCCCGGGTCGTCGCTCCAGGCGAATCCCCGGTGCAGGCAGGCGACCCGTACCTCGATCCGCGGGGCGCTCGCGGGGGCGAACTGGGCCAGCAGCTCGGAGAAGCGCTGCAGCTCGCCCGCGTTCTGGCAGCAGACGGTGATGCGTGATCGCCCGGCGAGGGCGCCCAGCTCGCCGATGGCCTCCCCCACCTCGTGCGCGAACGGGGCGACCGCCTCGGCGGGAAGCTCGAGGCGCACGTCCGCCGCCGCGGCCCCCGCCGAGAACTGGTTG
>CAYWOF010000398.1:2338-3436 GCA_964459825.1 uncultured Phycisphaeraceae bacterium
GACTGGAGTTCAGACGTGTGCTCTTCCGATCGCCCCGCCGAGAACTGGTTGAGCTCCGCGAGCGCGTGCAGGCGCGCGAGGCGCGCGAACACGGCGGGCGGGCCGAACAGGCCGCGCGCGTCCGTCACGCGCTCGAAGTAGCCCCGGCCCTGCTCGGTCACCTCCAGCGTCTCGGCGATCAGCCCGATCGTGCCGGCGGGGAGGAGCTCGAGGAACGAGGTCGTGTCCGACTCGGCCCGCACCGCGTCCAGGCTCGCGCACACCAGCTCGACGCGGT
Source organism: uncultured Phycisphaeraceae bacterium (assembly GCA_964459825.1). GTDB lineage: Bacteria > Planctomycetota > Phycisphaerae > Phycisphaerales > UBA1924 > CAYWOF01. The sequence continues at coordinate 2,616 of CAYWOF010000398.1, forward strand.
CGAGCGTGCGCCCGGAGCCCATGGTGTCCGCGTCGATCTCGTGGATCTGGTCCACGCTGTCGCCGAAGAAATCGAGCCGGACCGGACCGGCCACGCCGAAGACGTCGACGATGCCGCCGCGCGCGGCGAAATCGCCCACCTCCTCCACGGTGTCGCGTCGCTTGTAGCCGGCGCCGTCGAGCCAGCGGACCAGGGCCGCGGGCTCGAGCGTCTCGCCCCGACGGATCACGCGCGCGAGGGCGTCGAGTCGGTCCGGGCCGGGCACCCCCTGCATGAGCGCCTGGATCGGCGCGATGATGACGCCCGAGGCGGACGCGGCGGCGCCGGCGCCGTCAGGGGCGCGCATCGCGAGGACCTGCCGGACCACGGCCAGGCGCTCGGCGAGCAGCTCCAGGCTCACGCCGGTCTCGCCCGGCAGCACCTCCAGCGCGGGCAGGCGCAGGGCCGCGACGCCGTCGGCGTTGAGCTCGTCGAGGGTGTCGTCCGCCTCGTCGATGTGGGCCACCACCAGCAGCACCGGCCGGCGCGTGCGCGCGCCGACCGCCGCCGCGACGAACGCCGTCGAGGAGCCGGCCACGCCGGTCGCGACGACCCGCCGGGCGCGGTCCAGCGCCTCGGCGAGGGCCGCGATCTGGCTCGAACCGGAGATGACGCTGGTGATGCCCATCGGCGAAACGGCGCGTGCGCCGGCCCAGCGGGTCGTTGAACCACCCGCCGTCGCCGGGGCTTCGTGCTCGGTACATGGTATCGGGCGTTGGCGCGGGCGGGTCCCGCGGGTCACTCGACGGTCACGAGCGACCGGAGGCGCTCGAGCGTCCGCT
>CAYWOF010000398.1:3446-3818 GCA_964459825.1 uncultured Phycisphaeraceae bacterium
GGCACGTTGTCCAGCTCCCCCACGGCCTGGAACGGGCCGTGCTCGTTCCGGTACTCAACGATGCGGGCGGCCAGGGTCGGACCGATCCCGGGGAGCAGCTCCAGCTCCGCGGCGCCGGCCGTGTTCAGGTTGACGAGGCGGCCGAGCGTCGGCGGCGCGGGCGACGGGTTCGCCTCCGTCGGGGGACCAGCGGGCGCGCCCGACGCGGCGCCCGACCCGTCCACGCCGCCCGAACCCAGGCCGGCCGGAACGGGGAGGCTCCCCGCCGGCGCCCGCCGGGCCAGGCCCGGGGGCTCATGGCGCGTGACGGGCGCGCGAAAGAAGATCGACCAAGCCATCCCGGCGATCGAGGCCGCGCCGAGGATGCCCACG
>CAYWOF010000399.1:0-2452 GCA_964459825.1 uncultured Phycisphaeraceae bacterium
GGTCGGGGGGCGCGCGGCGCACCGCGAGGCGGGAGCCGATGAGGCATCGCGCGATCGTGGCGGCGCTGGCACTGGGTGCGGGGGTCGCACCCGCGGCGGCCCAGTCGAGCATGTGGGTGCGCCAACTGGGGACCGTCGGACGCGATGTGGTGCGGGGATTGGCCCCCGACGGGACGGGGGGCGTGTTCGCGGGAGGGGAGACGCTGGGAAGCCTCGGGGGACCCTACGCGGGCGGAGCTTACGTGGGCGATGCGTGGGTGGCACGGTTCGACGCGGGCGGGCAGCCGGCCTGGATCCGCCAGTTCGGAACGAGCGCCGACGAGGGCGCTCGCGCGCTGGCGCCGGACGGAACCGGCGGGGTCTACGCGGCGGGCGACACCGCCGGATCGCTCGCTGGGCCCATCATGGGGTTCTCGGATGCCTGGCTGGCACGCTACGACGGGTCCGGGAACCGGCTGTGGCTCCGCCAACTTGGCAGCGCCACGAGCGACAGCGCCGAGGGGCTGGCGTCGGATGGCGCGGGCGGCGCGTTCGTGGCCGGCGGCGCGCAGGGCGGCCTCGGCGGGCCCAACCCGGGCTCGAACTGGGATGCGTGGGTGGCGCGCTACGACGGGGCGGGCTCGCAGGTCTGGGTTCGCCAGCTCGGGGTGAGCGCCGGCGACGGGTGCCAGGCCGCAGCGCCCGATGGCGCGGGCGGGGTGTACGTGGGCGGGTACACGGAGGGGGCGCTGGGTGGCCCGTACGCGGGCGGCTGGTACGACGCGTGGGTGGCGCGGTACGACGCCGGCGGGACGCGTGTGTGGACGCGCCAACTGGGGACGAGCGGTGCGGACGGCGTGTTCGGCTTGGCGCCGGACGGCGCGGGGGGGGCGTACGTGACCGGCTGGACGGATGGAAGCCTCGGCGGTCCGCACATGGGTGTGTGGGACATCTTCCTGGCGCGGTACGACGGCGCGGGCGCGCTTCTCTGGGTACGCCAGTTCGGATCGAGCGCCTACGACGAGCCCGGGGGGCTCGCGGGGGATGGCGCGGGCGGGGTGTACGTCACCGGGGGCACGGTGGGGAGCATCGCACCGCCGGCGTTCGGGACCGACGCGTGGCTGACGCGATACGACGCGCAGGGAAACCGGGCGTGGATCCGCCAGTTCGGGAGTTTCTACGGGGACACCGGCCGGGCGCTGGCTCCGGCGGGTCCGGGCGGCGTGTACGTCGGAGGCGAGACCGATGGCGGACTCGGCGCGCCGCCGATGGGCGGCGGCGACGCATGGATCGCGCGCTGGCGTTCGTGCCAGCCGGACTGCGATGGGAGCGGCCAGCTGAGCGTCAACGACTACATCTGCTTCCAGACGGCGTTTGCGCTGGGTCAGGCCTACGCCGACTGCGACGGCAACGGCGCGCGGGATGTGAACGATTACATCTGCTTCCAGACGAGCTTTGCGCTCGCGTGTCCGTGACGAACCACCGAGGGGACGAGGCCATGCGGATCCACGCGGCGGCAACGGTGTGGGTGGTGAACGCGCTGGCGATCGTCGCGGGGGCGCGCGGCCAGTGCACGGGGCAGTGGCTCCCGGGCGAGGGGCTGCTGGGCCTGGATGCGCCTCCGTTCGCGCTCGTGAACTGGGACCCGGACGGTCCGGGTCCGCAGGCGGACCTGCTCGTGGCGGGCGGCCAGTTCACGCTGGGCGGTCGCACGCCGCTGGGCAACATCGGCGCATGGGATGGGACCCAGTGGCACGATCTGGACGGGGGAACGAGCGCGAGCGCGTTCAACGGGGTCCTGACGCTCGGCGTGCACGAGGGCGCGTTGATCGCGGGCGGGACCTTCCAGCAGATGGGAGGCGTCGCGTCGAGTTGCATCGCGCGCTGGGATGGGGCCGCATGGTCGAGCCTGGGGAGTGGCATGAGCAACAACCCGGGGAACCCCTTCGAACCCGCCGTGATCGCGGTGGTCGAGTTTGGCGGCGAGCTCATCGCCGGAGGCCGCTTCGAGCGGGCCGCCGGGCAGCCCATCGCGGGCCTCGCGCGGTGGGATGGGATTGCCTGGCAGCCGGTGGGTGCCGGCCTGGGCAGCAGCTCCCCTTGGCCGCCCTCCGTGGGCGCGATGATCGTGCACAACGGCTCGTTGGTCGTCTCCGGTGGGTTCGAGTTCGCCGGTGGGCAGCCGGCGCCGGGTATGGCGCGGTGGGATGGGGCCCAGTGGCAACCCTTCGGCATCAATCTGGGACCCGTGCTCGCGCTCGCCGAGTTTGGGGGAGATCTGATCGCGGCCGGCGAGTTCGGGTGGGTCGGTGGCAGCCAGTTGAATCGGATCGTCCGCTGGGACGGCACCGCCTGGCAGTCGCTCGGCGGAGGGGTGTACGCCTCCTTCCCGTACCAGGGACGCATCAACTCACTCACACTCTTCGGGGGCGAGCTGGTCGCCTGCGGCTGGTTCGACACCGCCGGGGGCCAG
>CAYWOF010000399.1:2462-3812 GCA_964459825.1 uncultured Phycisphaeraceae bacterium
GACGGCTCGGCGTGGCGGGCGCTGGGTGGGGGAGCCTACGGGGAGTTCCGCGGTTTGGCGGCCCACTCGAACGAGCTGATCGCGGGCGTGAGCGTCGGCCTGGTCGGCGGAGTGCCGGCGCAGGGTATCGCCCGGTGGAATGGCGCGGCGTGGTCGCCCTTCGGGTCCGGTGTGTATGGGTTCATCGATCACCTCGTGGTGCGGGGGCCGGAGCTCGTGGCGGGCGGCTTCCAGCTTCACCACATCGGGGGCTCGGCGGTCCACAACGTCGCGGCGTGGGATGGCGCGACGTGGCGAGCGTTGGGGGACGAACTGGTCACGTTGGAGGCCCTGGGCGAGTTCGATGGCGAGCTCGTTGCCAGCGGCGCCCGGAAGTCGAAGGGGCAGATGGTCGCCCGCTGGGATGGCGCGGAGTGGGCTCCGCTCGGCGTGGCAAACTCGTTCGTCTGGGCGCTGCGGGAGTACCAGAGCGAGTTGGTCGGCGCGGGGTGGTTCAGCGAGATCGGGGGTCAGCCGGCCAATCGGATCGCGCGCTGGGACGGGACGATGTGGCGCCCACTGGGGCTGGGCGTGGGCACCGAGCCGATCGACAGGGTCTGGGAGCTGGCGGTGCACCAGGGTGCGCTCTTCGCGGCGGGAGACTTCGAGAGCGCCGGTGGTCAGATCGCCCGCAACATCGCGCGCTGGGACGGCACCTCCTGGGAGGCGCTGGGCCCTGGGACCGATGGACCGATTCACGCGCTCGGGAGCTACAACGGGGATCTGATCGCGGGTGGCGAGTTCGCGATCGCCGGGGGCGTGCTGGCGAGCGCGATCGGGCGCTGGGACGGGTCGCAGTGGCACGCGCTGGGCGCGGGGCTGGGCGGCCCGTCGGCCCGCGCGCTGGCGCTCGCCCCGCACGGCGGCTCGCTGTACGTCGGCGGATCGTTCGACGCGGCGGGAGGGGTGCTGGCCTCGAACCTGGCCCGGTGGGACGGAGCGGCCTGGCACGCGGTGGGTGGCGGAGTGGATGACGGTGTGTGGACGCTCGCGAGCGATGGGACCGAGCTGCACATCGGCGGTGCGTTCACACGCGCCGGAACGGTCGTCTCGGTCTCCTGGGCCCGCTGGGCCTGCCCCCCCTGCTACGCCGACTGCGATGATTCGGGCGCGCTCAACGTCAATGACTACATCTGCTTCCAGACGAAGTTCGCCCTGGGGGACCCGTACGCGGACTGCGATGGGAGCGGCGTGCGGAACGTGAACGATTACATCTGCTTCCAGACGAAGTTCGCGCTGGGGTGTTCTTGAAGAGGTTTCGAGGTGTCAGGGTGTCCAGGTGTCGAGGGCGAAGAGGCGGAGGGGTGAGGA
>CAYWOF010000400.1:0-3801 GCA_964459825.1 uncultured Phycisphaeraceae bacterium
CCGGCGCTGCTGGGCGATGTGGGCCTGCTCCGGCGCGACGAAGGTCGATACGCCGACGCCGAGCCGCTGTTGCGCCAGTCCCTCGATCGCCAGGGCCGGAAGGGAGCCGGCCCCCTCATCATCGCGGCGCTCGCCGAATCGGTCTGGCGGCTCGACCGCGATGCCGAGGCCGAGTCGCTGTTCGTGGAGGCGGTGGAGCAGGCCCGTCGAGACGTCGCTCCAGGCCATCGGTACTTCGGCCTGATCCTCCCCCCGTACGCACGGTTCCTGGTCGCGAAAGGGCGCTCCACCGAGGCCGAGCCGCTGCTGCTCGAGGCGCACGGGATCAACGCCGGCCTGTGCGGCGAGGACCACGCCTCGGCGCGCCGCATCGCCGCCGACCTGGCGGATCTCTACAGCGCGTGGAGCGCCGCCGAGCCCGGTGCGGGCAAGGAAGCGCTCGCGGCCCAATGGCGGGCGCGGGGAACCCAGGCGCAGGAAGCTCCCTTGCAGGGCTCCGCGCCGGTCGCGCGCTAGCCGGGCCGGCCCCGAGCCAACCTCGGAGCAGACACTCCTCGGGGGACACTCTGTGGCGCCCGCCCCAACCCAGCCATCGGGCGCTCGATGACGTCGGGAACCGTCCGGTCGTCGCGACCGAACCTGAGTCGGGCCGAGGCGGCCGGATCGGGGAGGGTGCCGGCAGCGCGCGGCGTCCGGGAAACCGGGCCCGTGCGCTCCGGGCTTTTTCGTTCGGTAGCTGGACGGTTGTGCAGGATTGGGGGCTGGAGGTTAATCTGATGCTCGGCGAGAGAACCCTGGATGCCGGTGGACCTTCGGCGGTGACCGCGGGTGCGGAAACCCTCCACGGATCTTCGTCGAACGGACGCCAGACGATGCCGACGGAAGCCGCCGCCAGCGCCAGCGCCCACACCGGGCACGTCTCCCTGGACCCCGACCGGAAGCACGACCCGCACGCGACGCGGTTCGGCAAGTTCCTGCAGACGTGCATCAAGCTCCAGGCGTCGGACCTGATCTGCAAGAGCGGCCAGCCGCCCAAGATCCGCCTGCGCGGGGCCCTCAAGCCCCTGGACACCCCGCCCGTCACCCCCGAGGAGTTCGTGCAGATCGCCAAGCACATCCTCAGCGAGGAGCAGTGGGCGGACCTGCACAAGTTCGGCTCGGCCGACTTCGCCTACGACTACGACGACCAGAACCGGTTCCGCGTGAACCTCTTCCAGGCGCGCGGGAAGCTGGCGTGCGCGTGCCGGCTCATCACGAGCAAGATCCGGCGCTTCGAGGAGCTGCACCTGCCGCCGATCATGGCCGAGGTGGCCATGCAGCCCCAGGGCATCGTGCTGCTCTCCGGGGTCACCGGCTCGGGCAAGACCACCACCATCGCCGCGATGCTCGACTACGTCAACGAGCGCAAGCCCGTGCACATCCTCACCATCGAGGACCCGATCGAGTACCTGCTCTCGGACAAGAAGGCCACCATCAACCAGCGCGAGATCGGCATCGACGTGCTGGACTTCAAGATCGCCCTGCGGGCCCTGGTGCGCGAGAACCCGGACGTGGTGCTGGTGGGCGAGATGCGCGACAAGGAGACGTTCGAGGCCGCGCTCAACGCGGCCGAGACGGGTCACCTGGTCTACGGGACCATCCACGCCTCGAGCGCCACGCAGACCTTCGCCCGCATCTACGGCCTGTTCGAGGCCGACGAGGTGGACGGGGTGCGCAAGGTGCTGGCGTACCAGATGCGGGCCTTCGTCTACCAGAAGCTCCTGCCCACGCTCCACGAGCACATCCACCGCATCCCCGCCATCGAGATCCTGATCAACAACACGGTCGTCTCGAAGTACATCCTGGAGGAGCGCGAGGGCGAGCTGCGCGAGTACCTCAAGAGCATCGAGGCGATCCAGTCGGGGAACAAGGACTTCAACCAGTCGCTCGTCGAGCTGGTCGAGCAGGAGATGATCCACATGCGGGTGGCGCTCGAGGCCAGCCCGAACGCCGACGACCTGCAGATGCGCCTCAAGAAGCTCGGCGGACGCCGGTAGGGGCGGGCGCGCCCGGCGTCGGTTCGGGTGGAGCGGCGCGGGCGTCGGCGGGGCGTGCGGCGTAGAGTCGTGGGTGTGAAGGCCGGTGGCGAGGGTCGCGCACGATCCCGCCCGTCCGGGTTCTCTTTGCGGGGCGGCCCCCGGTGGTGAGCATGGCAAGCATCGCGGCGAGTCCGGCGCTCCTCCCGCCGACCCTGGCGGAGGCGTTCTTCCTCGTCTCCTTCTGGAAGCCCATCCTGCTCCTGGTCCCGTTCGTGGGCTGGGCCTGGGTGGTGACGACCATCTACGACAAGCACGCCATGCGGTTCTTCCTGCCGCGCAAGGTCTGGAACATGATCCACCTGACCGCGGGCCTCGTGGCGGTGGTGGCGGCCCTGGCGATGCCCATGAAGTCCGAGGCGGCGTTCTGGGCCGGCCTCGGCGCGATGATCGGCATCCTCGGGGTGGACCTCCTGGCCTACGCCATCCTGGCCAACCGCGACGAGCGGGTGCCCGAGGAGCACCGCATCCGCATCGACTTCTCGCGCTTCAAGAAGGCGCGCGAGGAGCGGGCGGCGGCCAAGCGCCAGGGGAAGGTCGAGCTCGTGCTCCGGGCGCCCGACAAGTCGGTCCTCGAGGCCCCCCTCAAGGACACGCCGGAGTTCGACGTGCGGGTCGGGGCGGAGGGCCTGGTCCTCAAGGCGATGGAGCTGCGCGCCTCGCAGGTCGAGATCGGCCCGGGCGGGCCCGGGGGCGCGTACGCGGTGGCCTACCTCATCGACGGCGTGCGCCAGGGCGGGGACCCGATCCCCGGGCCCGATGCCCTCCGCATCATCGACCTGTGGAAGGCCGCGGCGAAGCTGGACGTGGCCGATCGGCGCCGGCGCCTTCGCGCGGACGTGGTGATCGAGAAGGGGGTGGACAAGCACACCCTGCGCCTGACCACCAGCGGGTCGCAGGCGGGCATGCGCCTCCAGATCGTCTTCGACCCGGACAAGGCCGTGCGGCGCAAGCCCTCGCAGCTGGGCCTGCTCGAGGCGCAGATGGCGGAGCTCAAGTCGATCGTCGACGACTGCCACGGCGTCGTGCTCCTGGGCGCTCCGCCCGACATGGGCCGGACCACGACGCTCTACTCCGTGCTGCGCCTGCACGACGCGTACACGTCCAACGTCCAGACCGTCGAGATGGAGATCCAGGACTCGCTCGAGGGCGCCCGCCAGAACCCGTTCGAGGCGGGGGGCGAGGGGCCCGAGTACAGCACCCTCGTCCGCTCGATCCTGCGCCGCGACCCGCAGATCGTGGGCGTCGCCGAGCTGCCCGACGACGCGACGGCCAAGGAACTGGCCCGCGGCGACCATGAGCGCACACGCTCGTACCTCTCGCTCCGGGCCGACAGCGCGCTGGCGGCGGTGCAGGCGTGGATGAAGGCGGTCGGCGATGCGGACCAGGCCGCCAAGGCCCTCCACGGCGTGATGGCGGGCAAGCTGGTGCGCAAGCTGTGCATCAACTGCCGCCAGGCCTACCAGCCCACGCCCGACATGCTCAAGAAGCTCGGCCTGCCGCCGGACAAGGTCAAGCAGCTCTTCAAGAAGGGCGGGCAGGTGCTGGTCAAGGGCAACCGACCGGAGGTCTGCCCCATATGCCAGGGGACCGGCTACGTCGGCCAGGAGGGCGTCTACGAGGTCTACCGCATCCCGGACCCCGAGCGCGCGATGATCCGGGCCGGCAACCTGGCCGGCCTCAAGGCCGAGTTCCGCAAGAAGCAACTCCCGACGATCCAGCAGGC
>CAYWOF010000401.1:0-3794 GCA_964459825.1 uncultured Phycisphaeraceae bacterium
GCAGTGCTGAAGGCGCGCCTCGGGATAGACGCCATCGCGATCGCCGAACTTGAACAGCCCCACGCCGATGATGGTGCGGACCTCGCGGGATTCGAGATCGAGGTAACGCACGGCCGAGACCTCCGAGTCGGCGAAGTAGAGGCGTTTGCCATCGGTGGACAGCGCCAGCCCCGAGGGCTGGGCGAGCGCGGCCTCTTCAGCCGCTCCATCGACGATGTTCTCCGCGCCCGATCCGGCCAACGCCCGCGCGACCCGGGTCCTCACATCGACCTGCCAGAGCTGGTGCGTGCCGGCCATGGCCACGTAGAGCGTCGCGCCATCCGGCGACAGGGCCAGGTCCCACGGCGAGGCGAGGCCCTGGTCGCGCCCCGAGGCTCCGCCGCGCCGGTCGTAGGACTGCGCGCCGTTGCCGACGAGGGTCGAGACCGTGCCGGCCGCGAGGTTGATCGCGCGGATGGCGTGGTTCTTCGTGTCGGCGATGTAGAGCACGCCGGCGGCGCCATCGATCGCCACGCCCTGCGGGTCGTAGAAGCGGGCGCCGCCCCGTCCCTCCGTCGCGGCGCCGCCATCGACCAGGCCGGGCTCGAGGCCGCCATACACCCCGAGCACGCGTGCGCGTCCGTCGGCGTTCGGCAGCGTCGCCGCGATCACGCGATGGTGGGTCGAATCGGCGATGAACAGGGCGCCGACCGTGGCCCGGCCGCCGACCGAGAGCGGCCCGCCGTGGGCGAGGACCTTCCCCGGGAACGCCAGCCCCGAGACCGACGGCACGCTCGCCTCGCGCGTCAGCGCGATGCGCTCCGCGGCCAGAGTCCCGTCCTTGCGCCCCTGCTCCAGCAGCTTCTCGATCGTCTGGTCGAGCAACTCGCGCTTCCCCTCCCCACTGGTCCTGCCGACCACGCGCCCGGCCGAGTCGATGACGACGAAGGTGGGCCAGGACCGGATGTCGTAGCGGTTCCAGATCTCCATGTCGCGATCGACGACGACCGGGTGCGCGATGCCGTAGCGGTGGATGGCGCTCCGGATCGAGGCCCGGTCGCCCTCGTTGTCGAACTTGGCCGAGTGCACGCCGATGACCGCGACGGGCTGGTCGGCGTACTTGTGCTCGAGATACTCGAGGTCCGGCAGGATGTGCATGCAGTTGATGCAGCAGTAGGTCCAGAAGTCCAGGACCACGATGTGGCCCTTGAGCTCCTCGCCGAAGCGGAGGGGGCGGTCGGTGTTGAGCCAGCCGAGGTTGGGCTCGAGCTCAGGGGCCATGTCCTGGGCTCGGAGCGCATCGGGCGTTGCGAGGTGGAGGGCCAGCGTCCCCAGCACGGTGAGGACCGGGTTCGGGCGGTTCATTCGCACTCCTTGGTTACCGCCGAATCGCCGCCCGGGTTCGCGGCGTGGCAAGTTCCCCCTCCGGGCACCGTAGCTGGCTCCCCGGCCCGGTACGGAGTCCACCGCGGGATCCAGCACCGAACGGCCCGGCGGTAGGCCGTGAAACGGTCCCCGAACCGGACCGCCAGGTCATCCTCCTCCCAGCGGCGGATCACGCGATCCCACAGGAGCGCACCGCAGGCGGTGTACGCGAGCACGAGGGGACTGCCCAGGTAGAGCCCCACCCCGACGCCCTGGGTCAGCCCCGCGATCGCCATGGGGTTGCGGACATGCGCGTACGGCCCGCGCACCACGAGTCGGCCCGGGCAATCGAACGGGATCGGTGTGCCGCGCCCGCCCGCGGCCATGACGATGCCGCTGGTGAGACCCAGGAGGCCCGCCACCGCGAAGATCGCCGCACCCACGATCGGGAGCGGCTCGAACCGCAGCCACTCCAAGCCGAGTTGGTCCTCCAGGCGGACGATCGCCCAGGGAAGCAAGAAGAGGAAGAAGCCCCAGAAACCCACCGTCTGGACCAGCGTCTTGGCGATGTTCCAGCCCGCCGAGGCCTCGCGCGCGGTCCGCGTTCGGAGCGGCGCTCTCACCCGCGCCCCTCCCGCGCCCGGAACACCCGGACCAGCCACGGCGGCACGACCAGGGCCGGCGCCATCATCGCCGCCCCCAGCCAGCGCGACGGCTCGAGCGCGGCGAGCGCCACGGCGTAGAGCGCCCCGTACCCCGCCGCGCCCGCGTGCACGAGCAGCGCGCCCCGGAGCCAGGGGCGCGAGGCCAGCACACCGTACGCGCAGGCGAACGAAGTGCCCGCGTACAGGGTCAGGTCGCCCAGCGCGAACGCCAGCAGCGTCGAATCGGGCGCCCCCTCGACGACAAAGGCCCGGCGCGCGGAAGGTCGCGCCAGCAGCACCGCCCACCACGCGAGGAGCGCCACGCCCTGGATCGACAGATACGCGACGGCCAGCGAGCGCACGCGTGCGGACGGCGATCGGTCCATCGAGACGAGTCTACCTCGTGGTGAGTGGTACGGGCGCGATGGCCTTGGCGACGGATCGGCGCGACTAGGCCAGCGCGCTCCGCAGGTCCACGCGAACACCCTGGACCTCCCGGCGCTCGACCGCGCCGGACTCCCGCAGGTGCCGCACCAGCGCCGCCATGTCCCCCCGCAGCGGCGCGGTGAACTCGTGCGGCTCCCCCGTGATGGGGTGCCGGAACCCCAGCAGGGCCGCGTGCAGCGCCTGACGCGCGATGATCGGCGCGCCGGTCGCGTCCGTCACGGGCTTCCCGCCGTACATGTCATCCCCGACGATCGGCCAGCCCAGGTGCGACAGGTGCACGCGGATCTGGTGCGTGCGCCCCGTCTTGAGCTCCAGTTCGAGCAGCGAGAAGGAAGGTGTCGAGGTGTCGAGGTGTCGAGGTATCGTTGGCGCGGAACCCCACCCCTGAGCGGCTTGCGGCTTGCGGTTTGCGGTTTGGGCTTTCGCCCCCTCGCTCGCGCGCGGGGCTCGTCGCGCGCCATACCGCTCGAGCACCCGCCAGATCGTCACCGACGGCCGCCCCTGCTCGTCGTGACGCACCACGTACTTCTCGCGGTAGCCCTTCTCGCGCGAGGGGTGCGGCCCGATCGGCAGGTCGATCACGTCCCCATCCGGCTCCACCCTTCCGTGCACCACGGCCAGGTACCGCTTCTCGACCGTGCGGTCCTCGAACTGGCGCGCCAGCTTCCAGTGCGCCTCGTCCGTCTTCGCGAAGACGATCACGCCGCTCGTGTGCCGGTCCAGCCGGTGCACCACGCCCGGGCGCGCGAACTCCTCCCCCACCGCCGAGAGCGTGCCCCCCCGCGCCGACCGATGCTCGAAGTGGTACGCCAGCGCCGAGAGCATCGTCCCCTTCAGGTGCGAGCGCGCCGGGTGCACGATGATGTCCGGGCTCTTGTTGAGCACGATCAGGTGCTCATCCTCGAACAGCACGTCCAGCGGGATGTCCTCGGGCTGGATGTTCTTCTCCGGCGGCGGCGGAACCACCACCTCCACCACATCCCCGCGCCGGATCATCGTGGACGCCTTGGGCATCCGACCGTTCACGACCACGCCGCCCTCGTCGATCAGCCGCTGCAGCTGGTTGCGGCTCATGAACGTGATGCGATCCGTCAGGTAGCGGTCCAGCCGCTTGTGGATGTCCTTGGCGATCGTGAACACGACGCGCCGCAGATGGGCCTCGTCCTCGCCCGCCTCCGCCTCGCCCTGCTGGCCCGCGGCCACCGCCGCCCGGATCGCCTCCGGGTCCACCTTGCCGCCGGGCAGCACCAGCCCCGACCCGCCATCGCCCACGCGCACCTGCTCATCGCCCGGCTCGGCGTCGCCCCTACCGCGCGCGCGCCCACCCCCGGAGGCGGGCCGATCCGCCGGGCGCCGGCG
>CAYWOF010000402.1:0-3781 GCA_964459825.1 uncultured Phycisphaeraceae bacterium
TCGAAATTCTCCCGCTGCGCACCGAGCTTCAGAACGCCGTCCTGGTCGAGCCGCCGGTCCCCTCCTGGGTGCCCGACCCCGACTCGGCCGCCGACTGGAGCCAGCTCCGCCAGGTCGTGTTCACGCCGCAGATCCCCGCCGCCGTGGCCGTGTTCACCGTCACGCCGCTGGATCCCCCGTGAGCCGGAGCCCCGCCATGACCAGATCCAGTGCCCGGCACGTCACGATGGCCCGCAGGGGGCGGGACCGCGCCCGCAGGGGGGGGGCCTTCACGCTCGTCGAGCTGCTCATCGCCGTCGCGGCGGTCGCCCTGCTGGCCGTCGCCATCGCGGCCGTCTTCGCCGCCACCGGGCGCACCCTCAGCACCGGGCGCCGCGTCAGCGCCATGAACGCCTACGTCGCCCTCATCGAGCAGCGCCTGCGCCGCGACTTCTCGCTCCTCACCCGCGAGGGGTTCCTGGTCATCCGCAACGAGCACGCCGACGTCGACGGCAACCCGGCCTTCAACGCCGTGCAGGACGCGGTTCCCCTCTACGATGGCGACCCGCGCCCCCGCCCGCGCCGCACCGACGAGCTGATGTACTTCATCAAGGACTCCATCGCCTCGGCGCGCGAGCCGCTGCATCCCGACCACGTCCCCATCGCCGAGGCCGCCGCCATCTACCTCGGCCACGGCAAGCGGATGATCCCCGCCCCCTCCATCGTCGGCGGCTACGCCCGCCCCGAGCCGATGGACCTCAACGACGAGCCCAACGCCAACCTCGGGCGCGCCGTCTCCGGCAACCCCAATCGCTACGCCTCCGAGTGGGTCCTCCTGCGCCACGCCACCCTGCTCATCCCGACCGAGACCGGGGTCTCGCGCTGGAAGCCCGGCGCCAGCTTCTACGGCCTGGGCGTCAACCCCCTCAGCCCCGCGCCACACCTCGCCGACAGCGACGTGCAGATCGCCCTCCAGCCCGCGGCGTCGGGCCTCTTCCGCGCCCTCATGGGCCTCTTCCCCACCCACGCCAACGAGCCGCAGTCCATCCGCGGCTCCATCAACCCGCGCCTCACCTCCGGCCTGGTGGACATCGCCACCACGGACCTGGCCCAGATCCGCGCCGTCGTCACCACCGCCGACGTCTACCCCAACCAGGCCGACGACCGCTTCTTCGACCCCGCCTTCAACTCCGGCCCCGACGGGACCAACGCCGGCGTGGACGGCGTCTTCCGGGTCTTCGGCACCGGCTCCGAGAACGAGGATCCGGAGGTCGTCTTCCGCAATCAGGCCTGGATGTCCGACGCCCGGCCCGGCTGGTCCGACCCGCCCCCGGGTTCGTGGGACGACCGCTCGCGCATCCGGTGTGAGCTCGAGGCGCCCGACTACATCGGCGTCATCACCGACTCCTCCCTCAACGATGTCGAGCGCGCCTACCGGCGCGCCGACCAGCTCATGCTCTCGGCGTCGAACCTCGTCCCCCGGTGCACCGAGTTCATCGTCGAGTGGTCCTTCGGCGTCGCCTACCCCTCCGACGAGTCCGATCCCAACTACATCGCCGAGCGCCAGGGCGAGCTCATCTGGCACGGCATGGAGCGCTGGGTCGGCCTCGGCGCCTCCACGCCCGTGGCCCGGCCGTACAACCCCGGCGACCGCCCGTGGGAGCAGCACCGCGTCCGCTACCGGCGCGACGACCGCCCCGACAGCACCGACAACCACCAGGTCTCCAGCACGCTCATCCACGGCTTCGTCAACGCCAACCAGGAGCCGCCCGTCGGCGAGCCCCTCGCCAGCTACTTCGGCTACGTCGACCCGACCTTCAACCCCGAAGGGGGTAACGCCGACCGCCGGCCCCCGTACGTTCCCTGGGCCTGGCCCAGGCTCATCCGCATCACCCTCAGCGTGGCCGATCCCGGCGATCCCACGTTCGAGCAGACGTACCAGTTCGTCTTCGAGGTCCCCGCAGAGCCGGGTCCGTAAGGGGGTAGGGAAGGGCCGCCCGCGCACCGCGACGCGGGCGGCCGGCACCACGGGCCGGGGCGCGTCCCCGGCTCTAGCAGCAGGAGCGCAGGCCACCATGCACGCCCATCCGTCCATCGCGGGTCTCGCCACCCTGGCGCGGTCGCGCCGCGGGTCGGTCCTCGTCCTCGTCCTCGGCGCCTTGGCCATGCTGAGCGTCATCACGCTCATCTACGTCACGGTCGGCCAGGGCGACAGCCGCACCGGCGCCGGCGCCCAGCGCCGCGAGGACATCCGCGCCGTCGCGGACCGTATCGGCGACTACCTCGCCACCGACATCATCGGGGCGGACATCTTCTCCGTCTTCGTCGAGGCCCCCGACCCGTCCATCCCCCAGCTCGACGCGATCCTCGGACGCGAGGACTGGGACTATCCCTGGACCGATCCGACCTTGGTCTCCTCCCGCACCGGGCAGGCCCACCCCAGCGGCCTCGCCTGGCCCCTCAACCGCTTCAACCCGGTGGGAACCTACGACCAGCCGGGCGGCGCGTCCGATCCGCGCTCGCCGTCCGATCCCTGGCTCGCCAGCCTCGCGCCCACGTACCTGGGCTGGGGCGCCGGGAGCATCCCGCAGGCCGACCCCTCGATCTTCCGCGACTGGGAGCAGATCTCCAACATCGCCCCGGACGGACGCTACGTGAACCTCTGGAACATCCGGGGCAACTTCGATGCCCAGTCCGGCTTCGGGAACGATCCCCAAGGGCGCCCGCGCACGAGCCGGAACCTGTTCCTTTGGGATGCCAACGGCAATCCCACGCAGCAGCTCGATTACGGCGGCAACGCCCTACCCGAGCGCGTCGCCCACTGGAGCACGCGCCAGCGCGGTGCGTTCCGGCCCGCCATGGCCCTCCTGGCTGGCCCCGGCTCGCACCCCGGCGATCCCGAGTACCCCTTCTACACCTGGGCCGATGCCGATGGCGACGGCTTCTTCGACTCCCGCTGGCAGGAGCTCCTCGACGCCAACGACAGCACCGCCGCCGAGATCCTCAACTTCAGCACCATCGTCCCGCGCGACGACCGCTTCCGCTACTTCGTCGCCGTCCGCATCGTGGACCTCTCGGGGATGGTCAACGTCAACACGGCCACGGACCTGCGCGCCCGCCCGACCGCCGCCGCGCCCGCCGGCCTCACCCCCGCGGACATCGATCTTCGCCGCCTGTTCACCCGCCAGGACGTCTACGACCAGTGGGGCTTCGTCTACGACGCCCTCGAGAGCGGCCTGCTGCCGCCCAACAGCCCGGACAACTACTCCGGCTTCGACAGCGCCGTCGCCACCGAGGTCGGCCTGCGCGCCTACAACGCCCTGCGCCTCTCGGTGTACTACATGAGCCTCCCCGGGCCCTTCGAGGCGCCGCCCCTCTGGGTCTGGTCCGTCCCGCCCCACCCGCCCCAGCTCCTCCCGCCGGCCACGCGCGACCCCGCCCAGCAGCGCGCCGGCTACTACGCCACGCTCGCGGCCCAGCCCTTCGGCGCCGGCTTCAACGGCGTCAACTGGGAGCTCGGCGGGCTCTTCGGCGAGCCCGACGCCCTCGAGCTGCTCACCCGCTTCGGCGCCAACGACCCCGCCGTCACCTCGCGCCTCGAGGCGGCCGCCGACGGGCGCTGGCAGGCCGGCCGGCGCTACGGCCTCCTGCGCAGCAACCGCGCCCTCCTCCACGAGATCGGGCGCCACGACGACGACGAGGCCGGCGGCACCGGCAACGGCGTGCCCGACGACGACGCCATGGCCTGGAACGCCGCCGACATCCGGCGCTCCATCACGCCCCTCAACGGCGCGCGCCCCCT
>CAYWOF010000403.1:0-3776 GCA_964459825.1 uncultured Phycisphaeraceae bacterium
GGGCGCCGCCACGCCGGGTCCGCGACCGATCCCCATCCCACCAGGAAGCCCGCCCCGAACGCGCCGAAGTCCCCGCCCCCCGACAGCGCCAGGATGTCGAGCACCACCGGCGATGACCCGCCCGCCGACTCGATCTCCTCCTCCACCCGCACGATCAGGCGCCCCACCAACGACCGGAAGGCCTCGTGCGAGTGCGCCGCGTCCGCCGCGGCCCGCTCCCGGAACTCGGCCTCGCTCAGGTCCGGCCGCTCGGGCGCGGCGCACCCGGAGATCAGCAACCCCGCGCACAGGCCGAGCGCCGCGCCGATCGCCGAGCGTGTTCTCGGAGCCCGGACCACGGCGGAAGTCTCGGATATCCCGTGGGGCATGCGCGCGCTCCTCCCGGCCGCGCGGGCCCGGCTCGTCGCCGACAGGCCCGCTCAGGGCTCATCCCGGCAACTCTATGCGAATCGGAGAGTGGAGGACCCCGTGCGCTGCGCAGGCCGGTGCCGGGACGACGGTTCGGCGCACCCCACGGGACTCTCCGCACGCACGGTGACGCCCGGCGGCGCCAAGCCCCCCCGTGGTCGGCGTGGGGTTGGGTTTCTCGATCGCCGACCGACGCACGCAGTCGATCCGCCCCCGGGCGCCCGGTTTCAGCCCGGCCGCGGCGAGGTCGCGGCACGCGCGATGCCCCTGAGCATCGCCGAGAACACGAGCCCGTGCATCGGGAGCACCGAGTACCAGTACGCGATGCCCAGCAGTCCGCTCGGGCGGAACCTCGCCGTCATGACCAGGCGCGTGCCGGCACAAGGCGACGGGAGGGGATCGACCGCGAAACCGAGTGTGGCAACACCCGGGAGCCTCATCTCGGCCGTCAGCTCCAGACTCCGAGGGGGATCGATCGCGGTGACCCGCCAGAAGTCCAGCGCATCGCCCAGCCGGAGTTCGTCGGAACTGCGCCGGCCGCGTCGCAGCCCCGGGCCCCCGACGAGCCGATCCATCGCCCCCCGCAACCGCCACAGCCAATCCAGGGCGTAGTAGCCGCGTTCGCCTCCCAGCGCTGAGACCGCCGACCAGACGACGTCGGGGCCCGCCGCGGTCATCACCTCACGACGATCAACGAACATGGTGCCGCCGGCCCACGCCGGGTCGCCCGCCATCACGCCCGCGTCCGACCAGGCCGTTTCGACGTCCCCGGCCTGGACCCGGGCCAGGGCCGCGTCCATCGCCTCCCGGATGGTGAGGCACCGGTGCGGCATGAGTCGCAGCGCCTCATCGCTCCGGCATACCACGCGGTTGCGCAGTCCCTCGGCGAGGGGACGGGCGATGCTCGCCCGCAGCGGCGTGACGAGGTGGATCCACAGCGAGCTGAGGCGCGGGGTCAGGACCGGCACGGGGACCACCAGGCGCCTCCGCAGTCCCAGTGCCGAGGCCATCTCGCGCATGACCCTGGCGTAGGACCAGACGTCCGGCCCGCCGATATCCAGCGTCCTGCCCGTCGTCGCGGGAGTCTCCAGCGCCGCGATCAGGTAGAACAGCACATCACGCACGGCGATGGGCTGCGACTCGGTGCGCACCCAGCGGGGCGTGATCATGACGGGGAGCCGCTCCACGAGGTAGCGGAGGATCTCGAAGGATGCCGATCCCGAGCCGATGATCATCGCCGCGCGAAGCACCGTCACCGGCACACCGTGGCGGCCCAGGGCGGCCTCCACCTCGCGACGCGAGGAGAGGTGCTCGCTGAGCCCATCGCCGGTCTCGCCAAGGCCGCCGAGATAGATGATCCTGGGCACACCGGCCCTCATGGCGGCGCGCCCGAAGGTCTCGGCGAGCGCCAGGTCGCGCCGGCGATACGCGGGACCGGCGGCGTCCATGGAGTGCACCAGGTAGTACGCCGCGACGCAGCCGCGCAGGGCATTGACCAGCCGATCCTCATCCGCGGCGTCGCCCTCGACGATCTCGACCCGCCCGTGCCGCGCCCAGGGACGCGCGCGCAGCTTGGCCGCGCTGCGGGCCAGGCACCGGACGCGATACCCCCGCTCGATCAGCCTCGGGGCCAATCGCCCGCCGATGTAGCCGGTGGCGCCGGTCACCAGCACCGTCGATCGCGTCACGTCCGTGGACACGGATCGGCCTCCGCCCGTAAGCTCTGGAGCCGCGCCGCGCGGGAGCGGGCGGCGCCGGGGAGCGGCTCGACGACCCACCGGTCGACAGGCCTCCCGAGGGTCACGCTCTCACATCGACGCGGACCGGTTCGCGCCGGGAGTCTCTCCAGCCACGGACGGCCCCGCGACGCCCGGTGGGCGCGTCCGACGGCCTGCTCGGCGCTACTCCTCAACGCGAACCCCCGCGCATCGCGTCCTGGTACACGCGATCCATCGCGCGCCGGAAGACCCAGGCCCTGCTCGTCGCGTCGTTCTCGGCCTGGCCCTGCGCCAGCGCCAGGCGCAGACGCTCCACGGCGTCATCGCCGAGCGCACCCCCGGCCAGATCGATGAGCGCTGTGATCGTCACCTCGTAGATCGCGGCGCACGCGCCCGGATCGCCGCCGTTGAAGATCGGGACGCCGCGCTCGATCGCCAGCTCCACGACGGCGCCAACGGCGGACGCCGACGCCACGGTCTCTCGCGCGGGCCCGTCCCGGGCGACGGACGGACCGGGGATGATCACCCGATCGATGATGTGGATGACGCCGTTGGAGGCCTCGATGTCGGCCGTGAGGATCCCCGCGCCGGCCGCCGTGATCCGTCCGTCCTCGAGCGAGAAGGAGACCGCCTCCTGTGCGAGCAGTGTGCGCGCGGACCGCTGGGCGATCATGTCGCTCCGCCGGATGCGGCTGGGGATCACGTGAGCGCTCAGGACGCTCGCCAGCCGGGCGGGATCGACCAACAGCGCCTTGATCGTCTCTTCTCCCAGCGCGGCGAAGGCTTCGTTCGACGGGGCGAGCACGGTCCACGGCCCCTCGTTCTCACCACCGAGTTGCGAGGCAAGGCCCGCCGCGGTGACGGCTGTGAGGAGCGTGGAGAGCCTTGGGTCCTGACCCACGATCTCCGCGATGGAGCGGGTTTCGGGCATCATGACGCGGTCGATCACGTGGACGATGCCCCCATCGAACGGGACATCCGCCTTCAGTAGCGACGCGCCCGCGATCGTCAGCCCCTCGCGGTCTATCTCGAGGTTCTGGCCCGACAGGGCCAGAACGCCGCGACGTTGCAGGAGCGAACCTGAATCGAACGCCGTTGGAAGGATGTGATGCCTCAGAATCGCTCGCAGAGTGGTCCGCCCTTCCTGGCTCGCCAGGAACTTCATGGTGTCGGCGGGGATCGCCGCGAAGGCCTTGTTGGTCGGAGCGAAGACCGTGACGCCGCCCTCGTCCGGCGGTTGAAGCCCCGAAATCTCGATGAGCGAGAGCAGCGTCGTCAGGCCGGCGCTCCTCGCGACCTCCGCCAGGCTCGAACGCGGCGCGGGCGCTGCCCCTTCGGGACCGATGGCCCGAACGAAGTCGACGTCGAGCTGGAAGGCCCCCGGCTTCTTGTCCGCCAGCGTCACGCCGATCGATTCCACGCGCGCCGGGGTGAGCCTCGGCGCGTCGGGGACGGGACGGCCGAAGCTGTGGAGACGGAACCGGTCGAAGGGGAGTCGGAGCGTGACCCACTCGCCCGCCACGGTGTCGAACGTTGTCTGGAAGCTCCCGGCCATCAGGCGGACGTCCGAGCAGCGCACGTCAAACTGGTACGTCCGGCCGTCGCCGCGGACTCTGGCCTCGACGCCGGTGGCGTCCTTCATCGACGCCT
>CAYWOF010000404.1:0-3765 GCA_964459825.1 uncultured Phycisphaeraceae bacterium
GCCCGCGTCGACCTGTTCACCGGCACCCTCGGCAAGGCCCTCGGCGGCGCCGCCGGCGGCTTCGTCGCCGCCTCCCGGCGCGTGATCGACCTGCTCATCCAGCGCGGGCGCCCCACCCTCTTCTCCAACGCCCTCCCCGTCTCCGTCGCCTGCTCCGCCAACGCTGCGATCGAGGTCCTCCTGCGCGAGCCGCAGCGCGTCGCGAAGCTGCGCGACAACGTCGCCTACGCCCGCCAGAAGATCAAGGCCGCCGGCTTCGACGTGCTCGAGTCCCCCACCGCCATCTGCCCCATCATCGTCCACGACACCGCCAAGGCCATCGCCATGAGCAAGCGGCTCCTCGAACTCGGCGTCTTCGTCATCGGCTTCGGCTATCCCGTCGTCCCCGAGGGCCACGCCCGCCTCCGCGTCCAGATCTCCGCCGCCCACGAGCGCGCCCACATCGACGCCCTCGTCGCGGCGCTCAAGAAGCTCTGACGTCGAATGACCCTCCCGACTCCGGCGCGACGCCGGGGCGCCCACACCATCGAATCGCCCCCGTCGGCGGCCAGGACATCGGCGGCACCGGATGACGGCCGCTTATGGCTGCTGCGGTCAAGCTCTGACCAGGTTCACGGGCCACCCGTGCACCGAGCCCGGCCGCCGACGGGAGCGACTCCCGCCGCCATAGTACGCCCCGCCCACGCCCCGTACACTCTCCCCGTGGAGCCGACCTCCCCCAACCAGACCGAGGCCCCGGCGGCCTCGCCCCCGACCTCACCCACCGCCGAGCTCCACCCCATCGAGGCCGCCGCACGCCAGCGGGCCGTCCTCCTCCGCTTCGTCCGCGCCGGCTTCTTCATCCTCCTCGTCACCGTCGCGATCCTCAACGCCGCGAGCTCGACCGCCAAGGTCGGCATTGTCTGGTGGGTGCCCGTGCTCGTCGCCGTCATCCTCCTCGGCGCCGCCTTCGTGGCCGACTTCTCCACGCCCAACAAGAAGATCTCCGCCATCTCCGGCGCGTTCCTCGGCATCCTCGCGGGCATGCTCGCCACCCTCGCCCTCACCCTCGTCATGGACCTGCTCCTCCAGGCCCTCGTGCAGGATCCCAAGGTCCTCGAAGCGCTCGCCCCGTTCGTCAGCCTGCTCAAGGTCATGCTGGGCATCACCCTCTGCTACCTCGGCATCACCACCGTCCTCCAGACCCAGGACGACTTCCGCCTCGTCATCCCCTACGTCGAGTTCGCCAAGCAGATCCGCGGCCCCCAGCCCCTCGTCCTCGACTCCTCCGCCCTCATCGACGCCCGCATCGTCGATCTCTGCCAGACCGGCATCATCCAGACGCCCGTCCTCGTGCCGCGCTTCGTCATCGGCGAGCTCCAGACCCTCGCCGACTCGGCGGACAAACTCAAACGCGCCAAGGGCCGGCGCGGGCTCGAGATCATCGCGCGCATCCAGCGCCTCGCCGCGCTGGACCTGACCATCGACGAGACCGTCGTCCCCGGCAAGGCCGTGGACCAGATGCTCGTCGAGCTCGCCCGCATGACCCCCGCGACGATCGTCACGACCGATTCGGCGCTCAACCGCGTGGCCGCCATCCACGGCGTCAAGGTCCTCAACCTCAACGACGTCGCCAACGCCCTGAAGCCCTCGCTCGTCCCGGGCGAGCAGCTCACCCTCACCCTCATCAAGCCCGGCGAGCAGCCCGGACAGGGCGTGGGCTACCTCGACGATGGCACCATGGTGGTGGCCGAGGATGGCGCGGGGCACGTCGGCGAGCAGGTCACGCTCGCCGTCACCTCGTCGCTCCAGACCTCCGCCGGACGGCTCATCTTCGGCCGCCTCGCCGGTGAGTCGGTTCCGGAAGCCGATGGCCACGGCCTGGCCGGCTCGGAGCCCGCCTCTTCGCCCGGCACGCACGAAGCCGCCGGCCCCGAGCCCGCGCGAGTCGCGCGCTCCCCCTTCCCCCCCAACCCGCCGCGCCGGCCCAATCCCGCCCGCAACCCGCGCCGATAGAGACGGACGCCGACCCGGCTGCGCCCGCGCCTCCCCGTGCGCTCGGGCACCGACACGCGACCCGCGGGAACGTCGGCGGGAGCCGGCGCTTGGCGGCCCCTCGGGCCTCGGCTACGATCAGCCCCACACAAGTCGGAAACGCCCCCCCGGAGCCGCGGCCATGAAGGACGGAACCCACCCTAACTACTACAACTGCAAGGTCTTCCACAACGGCCAGGTCGTCATGACCTGCGGCGCCACCGTGCCCGAGCTCCACGTCGAGGTCTGGTCCGGCTCGCACCCCTTCTTCACCGGCAAGCAGACGTTCGTGGACTCCGCGGGGCGCGTGGAGAAGTTCCAGCGGAAGTTCCAGGGCAACTACTTCCAGAAGCCCGAGAAGAAGGCCCCGAAGCCCAAGAAGGCCGAAGAGGCCGCCGAGTAACGGGAACCCCGCTTTCGGAACCCCACCCGCCCCGAAGGCTCGGTGCCTCCAATCGAATCTGTCTTCATCCGTTGATCCGCATGAACGGATGAACTACGCTTGGGTCGCATCGTACCGATGTAGTTGCCGCGCCCACGCCTCGCGCACGGCCGATAACCCATGCCCAGCCGCTTCCTCACCGAACTCGATCGCCGCATCCTCGTCCTCGACGGGGCCATGGGCACATCCATCCACGCGCGCGATCTCGACGTCCACGCCGACTACTGCGGGTGCGAGAACTGCACCGACATCCTCGTCCAGTCCCGCCCCGACGTCATCCGCGAGATCCACGAGTCGTTCCTCGCCGTCGGCGCCGACGCCGTGGAGACCGACACCTTCGGCGCCAGCGCCCTGACCCTGGCCGAGTTCGGGATCGCCGACCGCACGCGCCAGCTCAATCGCCTCGGCGCCGAGGTCGCCCGCGCCGCGTGCGACCGCTTCGCCACGCCCGACCGCCCGCGCTTCGTCATCGGCTCCATGGGCCCGGGCACGAAGCTCATCACGCTCGGCAACACCACGTGGGAGGCGATGTTCGAGAGCTACCGCGAGCAGGCCCGCGGCCTGCTCGATGGCGCCATCGACGCCTTCCTCATCGAGACCTGCCAGGACCTCCTCCAGGTCAAGTGCGCCATCAACGCCGTGCTGGCCGCCCTCGACGAGAAGGGCCGAACGCCCCTCGACGTTCCCATCATGGCCAGCGTCACCATCGAGACCACGGGCACGATGCTCGTGGGCACCGAGATCGCCGCGGCCGCCACCGCCCTCGCCGGCTACCCGATCTGCTCGCTCGGCCTCAACTGCGCCACCGGCCCCACGGAGATGGCCGAGCACGTGCACTGGCTCGGGCGCCACTGGGCCGCCATGGGCCCCGGGCCCGGGCGCACCGCGCGCCGGGTCTCCGTCCTGCCCAACGCCGGCCTCCCCATCCTCGTCGAGGGGCGCACGGAGTACCCCCTCAAGCCGCGCCCCTTCGCCGACGCCCTCCTCCAGTTCGTCGAACGCGACGGCGTGCGCATCGTCGGCGGGTGCTGCGGTACCACGCCGGAGCACATCCGCCTGCTGGCCGAGGGCGTCGCCCGTCTGGCCCCGCGCGCCAGCGCCGCGCCGCGACACCGCGACGCCGCTCCCCCCAAGCCCGGCATCACCAGCCTCTACTCCGTCACCGACTACCGCCAGGACAACTCCATCCTCATCGTCGGCGAGCGGATGAACGCCTCCGGCTCGCGGGCCTTCAAGAAGCTCCTGGAAGCCGAGGACTGGGACGGCATCGTGTCGCTGGCTCGCGAGCAGGTCCGGCACGATGGCGCCCA
>CAYWOF010000405.1:0-3758 GCA_964459825.1 uncultured Phycisphaeraceae bacterium
CCCATGGCGGAGCTCGAGGCGCTGGTGGCGCAGGCCGAGCCGCCCCGGAACTTCTTCGCGGCGGTGACACGCCACCCCGATGCGCTGCACATGTCCGTCATCGCGGAGGTCAAGCGCCAGAGCCCCTCGGCCGGGCTGATCCGGCCCGAGTACGCGGGCCCGGCCTTCAGCCCGGAATCGATCGCGCGACGATACGCCGAGGCGGGGGCCGCGGCGATCTCATGCCTGACCGACGAACGGTTCTTCGCCGGCCACCTCTCTTTTATCGAGCGGATCAAGGCGGCCACGCCACTCCCGGTGCTGCGCAAGGACTTCATCATCGACCCGTGGCAGCTCTGGGAGAGCCGGGCCGCGGGGGCCGACGCCGTCCTGCTCATCGCCGAGTGCCTCAACGAGTCGCAGATTGTGGACATGCTCATCCTCTCGCAGCAGCTCCAGATGACCGTGCTGCTGGAGGTCCACGACATGGACCACCTGCTCCGGGTCCGGCCGCACGTGGGGTTCCCCCACGCCGGCTACTGCCTGCTGGGGATCAACAACCGGGATCTGGGCACCCTGGAGGTGGACCTGGGCCACACCCTGCGCCTGGCCGATCTCGTGGAGGACCGGGCGATCCTCGTGAGCGAGTCGGGGATCCGAGGTCGCGAGGACATGCTCCGGTTGCGTTCGGTAGGCGTGAGGATCGTGCTCGTCGGCGAGCACCTGATGCGTCAGGAAGACCCCGGGGCCGCCCTGAGGACCTTGATCCGCTCCGAGTTCGAGGACCGATCGCGGCCGCGTCCGGGCGGCTCGGGCCACCCGTAGGATCGGGGGCGGTACAAAGCGCCGGTTCCCCTGTGGGGGCCGTTCGAGAGAGGTTTGCCCATGAAGTTGACCCGCGTAGCGATCGTCGGGACCCTCGCGTTGGCGACCGCGGCCTCGGCCCAGCAGGACCCGGCGGCCAAGGCCGGCCTGGAGGCGGCCGCGCAGGCCCTCAAGGGGGCCCAGTCGCTGTCGTACTCGCTGCGGTCCCGGGGCGAGGGCGTCTTCAACATCCAGCCCAAGGTCTCCTGCGACATCCAGATGCGCCGGCACGCCGAGCGCCCCGACCGCTGGATGGTGCGATGGAGCGGCTCGTACGACATGGGGCAGGGCGCGCAGCTGCTCCTGGCGGCCACGGACGGGTTCGTGGTGCAATGGCAGGAGGTGGAGTCGAAGACGATCGAGGAGCGCGCGGCCGGGTTTGCCAAGGGCTTCATCCCGGAGACGATCCTGCAGTTTGCCGGTCGTCTCGCGGAGCTGGAGGACCCCGAGCCGTTCAAGGAGCACCTGGCGGCGCCGACGATCAAGGGCGAGGGAACGGCCGAGCACGATGGCGTGACGTGCGACGTGATCCTGGTGGACCAGGGTCCGGGTCAGCCGCAGTTCCGGTGGGCGATCGGTCCCGACCACGTGCCGCGCCGGATGGAGTGGATTCTGGCGGGCGAGGGCCTCACGGGCTCGTGGATCTTCGAGGCCTCGGGCGTGGCGCTCAACCCGGAGATCGCGCCCGACCGGTTCGTCGTTCCGGTCCCCGAGGGGTACAAGCTCAACGCGCCGAACCGGCCGGATCCGGCGACCGTCGCCGCGGCCGGCGCCGCGACGGGCGAGGGGGACGCGATGCGCGCGCCGCGCGGGCCGGGGACCTCGGTCGGGTACATCGCGCCCGAGTTCGAGCTCGTGGGCGCCGACCTGGAGAAGGGCGCACCCGGTGAGTCGGTGAAGCTCTCGAAGCTGCGCGGGAACGTGGTCGTCATCGACTTCTGGGGGACGTGGTGCGTGCCGTGCCGGCAGTCGGCGCCGCTGGTCCAGGCGCTCTCCGAGCACTTCAAGGACCAGAAGGTGAAGGTCTACGGGCTGGCGGTGCGCGAGCGGTCCGATGCCGCGCCGATCAACGCCTTCCGCGAGGCCAAGCACACGTACGGCCTGCTCATCCGGGCCGACGATGTGGCCAAGGCGTACAAGGTGCGCTCGTATCCGACGCTGGTGGTGATCGGCAAGGAGGGAGAGATCCTCTTCCGGCACGAGGGGTTCGATCCCGACAAGAACCCGTTTCCCCGGCTCACGACGCTGATCGAGGACTACCTGGCCGGGAAGGTGCAGGCGCCGATGCCGGGCGCCGCGGGGCCCGAGGGGGATGCTCCGGTCGGTCCGCCCGTGCCCGGCGGGGACGATGGGGGCGGTTGATCGCCCCGGCCAATCGCCCGGCCTGCCGGCCCGACCCGCGAATTTGCTTGACTCACCCTCCCGCAGCCGGTCAACTACCTGCGCCGGCGGTCGGCACGCCCCCGGGAGAGGTGAGCATGGCCAGAGCGCACGGTCTTAGGTTCGTTACGGTCCTGGTCGCGCTTTCGCTGGTCGGCGGGGCCGCCCGCGCCCAGACGGTGGACCCGATCTTCGCGGGCAGCTACTCGCTCACGGACCTGGGGCCGGTGCCGGACGTGCCCACCAACTATGGCGGGCTCACGATCAAGCACGACGATCCGGGCACGCTCCTGATCGGCGGGGCCGCCAACCAGATCGGCGGCATGATCTACCGCATCGGTGTCACACGCGTGCAAGGACACATCACCGGGTTCGTCGGCACGGCGACGGTCTTCTGCGAGGGGCCGTACAACGACGGGGGCGTGACGTACATCCCCGACTTCATCAACGGACCCGATGATGTGCTGTTCCTCTCGGGATGGCCGCAGAACCTGCTGCACCAGGTGAAGCCCGGGAGTGCGGTCATCAACAAGGTGATCGACCTGAACGCCTTCGGGGTGGGCTTCTCCAACGCGTCGAACAACTTCGTCCCGGCGAGCCATCCGGGCGCGGGGCGGTTCAAGCTCTGCTCGTGGAGCGGGGGACAGTGGTACGACGCGAGCGTCGTGCCCGACGGGGCGGGCACGTACGACCTCGCCAACGTGACGGAGGTACCGGGATCGCTGCTGTCGGGCGGCCCGGAGGGATTCACGTACGTCCCCATCGGCTCGCCGCTCTTCCCCAATCCCTCGCTGGTCGTGTCCGAATACAGCGGGGGCTCGGTGGGGGTCTACGAGGTGAACGGCACCGGCGACCCAATCCTGGGGACCCGCCGGACGTTCGTTTCCGGCCTTGCCGGGGCCGAGGGCGCGTTCATCGATCCCATCAGCGGGGACTTCCTCTTCTCGACGTTCAGCGGCGGGAACCACGTGGTGGTGGTGCGCGGGTTCGCGTCCACCTGCTACCCCGACTGCGATGGGAACGGCGTGCTCAACGTGAACGACTACATCTGCTTCCAGACCAAGTTCGCCCTGGGGGATCCCTACGCCGACTGCGACAACAACGGCGTGCGCAACGTGAACGACTACATCTGCTTCCAGACCAAGTTCGCCCTGGGGTGCTAGGCGGCGCTTCGAGCATCCGGCCGGGCCGGCTGGCGCCCTCGTGGCCCGAGGCAGGTCGGGACCGCCCGGAAGGAGAACCCATGAGACTCGTGCGGGTGATCGGCGGAGTGGTCGCGGCGGTGGGGAGCGCGCGAGCGGCGTGCCGACGGGGGTTTCGCCGGTGCGCGATCGGGAGTGCGGCCATTCTCGGCGCCGCGGGCGCGGCCCACGCTCAGGTCTTCGACATCACCAGCGACTGGAGCAACGCGGCCAATCCGAACGGCGCGTGGTCCTTCCGCCACGGGGAGAGCCTCCTCCCCGCGGTGGCGGCTTGGCAGGGCATCTGCGTCGGTGGATGGGCCACCGCCCAGCCCGGCTGGGCCGTGAGCGAGT
>CAYWOF010000406.1:0-3748 GCA_964459825.1 uncultured Phycisphaeraceae bacterium
TGCGTGTGCGCGTCGAGTCCTCGAAGAACAGCAGGGCGACGGTGCGCCCCTCGAGCTCGCGGGCCTTGATGTCCGAGCGGTTGGCGATGGGGGCGAACTGGCGGGCGCGGGCGAGGATGGCGCGAAGGTCGGCGCCCGGCAGGCCCCGCAGCGCGAGCAGGTGGGGATGGCGCCAGTCGCGGTTCGGCGCGGGAGCCGGAGGGACGGCGACGGGCGACGGCTCGGGGGCCGGCGCCTGGTTCGCGTCGGAGGGGGTGGGGGTGCGAGCCGGCTTGGTGGCCCGTCGGATCACGCCCCCCATTGTAAGCCCCGGCTCATCCACCCGCCGGGTGGCCGGCCACGGCGTCGGCGCCGGGCGCATCGATGTAGTTGGGGGCCGGCGCCTGGGCCGAGCCGAGCGTCCACGGGCGATCGGAGACCACGTGCCACCGCTCCGAACCGCCGCGCAGGCGGATGGTCACATCCTGGTAGAGCACCCCGCCGGACGGGGAGGCCCCCAGGGTCAGGACGGGGCGTGTCAGCTCGACGCGTGCCTCATCGCCCCGCAGCTTGACCTCGCGCACGTGGTACGTCGGGAGCTGCGCCGTATCCGTCGCGAGGGGCGCGGCATCGGGCCCCACGGCCTCGACGATGCGCCGGTAGCGCCACTCCACGATCCCGGGCGGCAGGTTCACCGCGAACGGACCCGTCGGGCCCTGGGCGCTGGGCGGGTAGCGCTTGGCCGCCCACTGCAGGCTGGCCACCAGCACATCCTCGAAGGCGGGGAGGCTCGGATCGATCCACGGCTTGTTGTCCGCCTGGCGCGGGTAGCTGGCGTAGCCGACGCAACCCGGAAGCACGGCCAGCCCCGCCAGCACCACGATCCCGGTCCATCGGCGCATGCCCATTCAAGACCCTCCTTGATCGCGCGCCGGGTCCGGTGAACCTACGATCCTCCCGGCCGCGGCGAAAGCGTACACCATGCCCGCCCCCTCCGTCATCTCACCCCGTCGGTTCGTCCTGGGGATCTCGGGCGCCTCGGGGGCGGCCTACGCGCTGCGCCTGCTCCAGCAACTGCTTGCGGGGGTACACGAGGTCCATCTCGTGGCATCGGACTATGGGCGTCGCCTGCTTCTGGATGAGGCCGGCATTCGGCGCCTGACCCTGGAAGAGCTGGTGCCAACCCTGGCCGGGACCGAGGCCGAGGGGCGACTGGTCGTCCATCCCATCCGGGATGTCGGGGCGGTGATCGCGTCGGGGAGCTTCCCGCACGATGGGATGGTCGTCCTGCCATGCTCCAGCGCCTCGCTGGGGGCGATGGCGACGGGCTCGGGCTCGAACCTGCTCGTGCGGGCCGCGATGGTGACGCTCAAGGAGCGCCGGACGCTCATCGTCTGCCACCGGGAGACCCCCCTCAACCTCATCGACATCGAGAACTACCGACGCCTGGCCCGGGCGGGGGCGGTGATCTGCCCCACCAACCCCGGCTTCTACCTGGGCCCGCGGGGACTAGAGGATCTGGTGGACTTCATGGTGGGCAAGGTGCTCGATCTGCTCCACGTCCCCCACGCCCTGAACACGCGCTGGGAGGGGGCTCGCCTGGGCTCCGTTTCTCGGACCTGAGGGAAAGCGATGGGTCACCGAACCGCGGACGAGCGCCGCCGGTACGAACGATTCAAACAGCCGATTCCCGGGCCTGTGGGGCCGCGGAGGAGACAGGTGGGGCCGATATAGTCAGAGAGCCCGGCGCGGACGGGCCCGCGCCCGACCGACAACGGAGTGGAGCGTCGCCATGAGGTACTCCCGCAAGCAGCCCCGCCGATGCGTCGCCATTCTCCCCCTGCTCGCGGCGGGGCTGGCGACCCTCGGACCGACCCCCCAGCCGGTCCGGGCCCAGAACGCCCTCGGGGATGGCACCCGGCTGGATCGGAGCCTCCGGGTCGGATCGGGAGGCAAGAACGTCGGCGGGCGCGACTTTGCGGCCGAGCTTCGCTTCCGCAACGCGATCATCACGGGCAACGCGCCGGGGGGCCTCTCCTTTCGCGGCGATGTAGGGTACAAGGGGCCGAACGAGTTCTTCGGGAACCTCCCCAGCGACGAGCTCTTCGCGTTCCGGCGGGACTCGGTCTACTCCGGGCTGGCGGGCATGGGCCTCCGGGGGACCGATGCGCTCCAGTACCAGTTCGCCATGACCACGGGCAACGCCCCCCCTCCGGGCCTGACGGGAACGGGCGTGATCCGGCGCTCGGTGGTGGCCAGCAGCGGCGCGGAGATTCCCGCGCCGCCCGCGGAACCGCGTGTCACGGGCGACCCGGGCCTGACGCGCCCGAGCCTGTCCCAGGAACTGGCGGATGAGAGCGGGCTGACGCTGTGGACGCTCCGGTCGCCCTCGGCGTACATCGCCGCCCGAGGTCTCTCGCCGACCCTCCTGGGAGTCACCACCACTCCCGACGGCAAGCAGTACGGCGTGGCCGCGTCCACGCTGCGCGGCATCGCCCCGGTGGCGCTGCCGCCGGCGGAGCCCGAGGCGCCCGCCACGGAGGCGATCCCCCCGGCGCGCCTCGACCTTCCGGCCACGGCGCGCCCCTCGGACACCATCGTCAAGCCGGAAACCCCCGAGACGGCGGATCGGCCCCTGACGCCCTACGAGCAGCTGACGCGCGAGCTTGAGCAGATCAGCGAGCGAATGAAGCCCGAGGAGCCCGCCGGCGCCCCCACGGTCGAGCCCGGCGCTGGCCCAACCGCCCCCGCTCCGGGCGGTCCCGGCGCGGGCCTCCCCAGGCCGCTCTGGGAGACCTGGCTCGACGAGCTTCGGGCGCAGCTGGAGGGCCGGCCCACGGCCCGGGAGGCCGAGGAGGCCGAGGAGGCCGCGGCGGATGTTCCCTTCCGGTCGTCGACGCTGGAGCTGCTCCGCACCACGACCAGCCAGGTCAGGACGTTCGTCGGCGACGGTGTGGACGCCTACTCCAAGCACCTGCAGCTGGGGCAGCAGCACCTGCGCGAGGGCCGGTACTTCGACGCCGAGGAGCGGTTCACCGCGGCCCTGTCGCTCAGGCCCGGCGACACCATGGCGGCGATCGCCCGCATCCACGCCCAGCTGGGTTCGAGCATGTTCCTCTCGGCGTCGATCAACCTGCGGGGGCTGCTCCTTCGTCACCCGGAGGTGGCGGCGATGCGTTTCGAGCCCGACCTGCTCCCCCGGGCCGAGCGGCTCGAGGCGCTCACGGCGCAGCTGGCGACGCTGACGGGGGGCACGGAGGGCTCGCGGCGCGAGTCGGCGCTGCTCCTGGCCTACGTGGCGCGTCAGCGGGGCGACCGGGCGACGATCGGGCAGGCGCTGGACGTCATCCGCCCGCCGGAGCGGGCGCCCGGGACGAAGGATGACGAGCTCGATCGCCTGGCGATGCTCCTGCGCGAGGTGTGGCTGACCGACGCCGAGTCCGGTCCGGTGAAGTCCGACCGGTGACGACGCGGACCGCCGACGTGCCGCCGCCCCCCGCTCCCGGCGCCGCCGCGCCGGGGCAAATCTCCATCACGGACTTCCTCACCGACGGCTCGCTCCCCGCGCTGTGCGACGAGCTCTCGACGCTGTCGGGGCTGGAGGTCGGCCTCTACGACCGTTCGGGCCGGCGCATCGTCCGGGCGTCCGGCCCGACGCCGTGGGCCCTGCACGACGATGGGGCGCCGCGCCCCGGGGGCGCGACGGTCGTCCCGCTGGTCGTCGACGGCGAGGCCATCGGCACGGTCACGGTGGGCCCGGGCGACGGGG
>CAYWOF010000407.1:0-3744 GCA_964459825.1 uncultured Phycisphaeraceae bacterium
GGCGAGGTGGCGCGCCGCCGCGGTGCGCGAGCAGTCCATCGCCCGGCTGAGCCAGAGTTCGTCGACGCCATCGATCCGGGCCAGGACCCACGCCTCGAGGGGCTGGTGGGGCATGGCTCGGGCGGCCTCCAGGGCCTCGCGGACCACGGGCGGGAGGGTGGGCGCGATGGACGCGGCGCTCGGGGGCGCGGGCCCGCGGCGCGCGGCGCCGGCCTGCTCGCGGGCGTGGAGGATGACGAGGCGGTCCAGGCGGGCGGGCTCGAGGCCGGCGAGGTCCTTCCGGGTGCGGGTGATGCGCAGGACGAGATCGGCGGCCACATCGGGATCGCCCGTGAGCAGGTGCGCCAGGCGCCAGATGCGCCGGCGGCGGGCGTCGAGCTCTGCATCGCTGGCGTGCACGACGAGTTGTAGGGCGCGCCAGATCACGAAGAAGGCCCGGGCACGGGCCCGGGCCTCGGGAAGAACGGGTGCGGTCGGGCCCGGCGTAGCCGAGCGCCTCAGCAGCCGAGGGCGAACTTGGTCTGGAAGCAGATGTAGTCGTTGACGTTGCGGACGCCGTTGTTGTCGCAGTCGGCGTAGGGATCGCCGAGGGCGAACTTGGTCTGGAAACAGATGTAGTCGTTCACGTTGAGCGTGCCGTTGCCGTCGCAGTCGGGGTAACAGCCGGCCCCGCCATCGACGGTGAAGTTGTCGACGTACTGGTAGAGGGCGCCGGCGACGAGGAAGTGGCGCGTGATCTGGAAGCCGACGGTATGGGGCCCGCTGGCGACGGGTGTGAACGGCGCCGAGAGGTGCCCGTAGATGGGCGTGGTGCCGGTCGTCCCGCCCGAGGCGGCGCCGGCGAGCGGGAAGCCATCGACGACGATCGAGAACGTTCCGCCATCGGCGTTGTTGGTCGTCGAGTCGCGCTGCACCGCCCAGTCGAAGTCGATCGTGTACTGAACACCCGCGGTGAGCGGAATGGACTGGGTGACGATCACGCCCTCTTCGAGGCCGCCGGGCGGGATGAAGAGAAGGGCGCCGACCTGGAACTTCGCCACCTGGGTCGTGCCCAGGGGGCCGGGCCCGTCGATGTCGTAGGGCACGACCGACTGGGTCGGGCTGCTGCCGTTGCCGGTCAGCGCGACGGCCCAGGGGGCGAGCGACCCGGTCTCGAAATCGCCGTTGACAATCTGAGCCCGCGCGGGGGCCGCGAGGGCGCCGAGCCCGAGTGCGAGACCGACGGTGAGGGTGACTCTGCTCATCTCATCTGCTCCTTCTGCCCCACGGGCGCGGGGCGCGACACATCCCCGGCGCGAGGCGGCTCGAGCGTACCAGACGGGCGGGCCGTTTCCAAGGGCCAGCGCGGGAATCCGGCGCGCGAACCGGCCCGGGCGCGGGGCCCGGGCCGGTGTTGCGACGGGGTGATCGGGGCCCACGCGGCCGTGGGCTGAGGGAGCGGCCAGATTCAGCAGCCGAGGGCGAACTTGGTCTGGAAGCAGATGTAGTCGTTGACGTTGCGGACGCCGTTGTTGTCGCAGTCGGCGTAGGGATCGCCGAGGGCGAACTTGGTCTGGAAGCAGATGTAGTCGTTGACGTTGAGCGTGCCGTTGTCGTCGCAGTCCGGGTAGCAGCCGCCGGCGCCCGAGCTGAAGAGGCGCATGAAGAACGACGCGTAGGGCTGGTAGCCCGCCTGGCCGGGCGGGATGGTCGGGGTGTGCCCGCCGAACCAGAGGCCGAACGAGGGGCCCACCTGGACGGGCGTGGTGAAGAGGTTGAAGCCGTCCTCGACGCCGGTGGACGTTCCCTGGCCGCCGGCGTTGGCGGGGAGGACGAGCATCGGGCCGATGATGTGGTTGGCGTGGGTGTGGTTCTGGACCCAGTTGTAGCTGTAGCCGAAGTCGTACTTGCCGTCGCCGTCGATGTCCTGCCCCTGGATGTTGAAGACGTTGGGCGTGCCCTCGAGGTCCACCATCAGCACGCGCCCGGTGAACGCCTGGGGGTTGCCGGTGTTGCTGCCCGGGAGGTTGTTGAGGGTGATCTCGCGCGCGAGAACGCCGTCGTTCTCGAGGCCGCCATCCTCATCGTTGTAGAAGCGGATCACCGCGCCGAGGCCCTGCACGCCCAGCGCCTGGGGGTCCACGCCGATGTTCGTGGCGTAGCGGATCTCGAAGCCGTCGATGGGCACGGGCAGGCCGGAGGCGAAGTCGCCGTGGTCGCCCCAGTCCATCGCCTCGGAGCCGGTGGCGGGTGTGGGAACGGGATTGGTGGGATTGACGGGGTCGTCCTGGTTCCAGAAGTAGTTGCCGTTGCCGGTGAAGTCCCGGTTCTCCCAGACGGGGTCGCCCGCCTCCTGGGCGTAGGGGGTGGTGACGCGCTCGCCGGTCTGCAGGTTGATGTACGTGAAGGTCGCGTACCGGACCGGGCCGGTGGGACGGACGACCCGGGGCGGGGCGGCGGAAGCACCGGCCGCGAGGACCAGCGCGAGGACAACGGATGATCTCATGGGCTTCTCCTCAGGGTTGGCGGCGTGGGGAACGGCGTCCCGGGGACCACCGCCGGGTCCTCGGACGACTCCATCATCCGACCGCCGGACCCGCGAGTCAATGGGGAATCGACCGGCTTCCGAGGCCCGGGTGCGGGCGGGCGGCGGACGGTCATGGGCGGTGGATCGGACCGTCCGGGCGGGGTCGATTCGCCGCAGTGGGCCCGGTGGGATTTGAACCCACACTCCGCCGTGGGGCGGACGCGGATTTTAAGTCCGCTGCGTCTGCCGTTCCGCCACGGGCCCGAGGAGGCTCAGTCTACGGGAAGTACGGCGTTCCCGGAGGCCCTCCATGGCGCGCGGGGAACGCGGTGCGGCGCCGCGTCGGATGGCGCCAGGTGCGGTGGCGTGCGCGGATCGCCTCAGAACGAGGCGGTGGCTCATGCGGTCCTCGGTCCCGGCGCATCTCCCGGTGGCGATGGCCTCGACGGGATCGCGACGCTGAGCGCCGTGGCCAAGGCCAGGATGCCGACGACGACCCCCAGCGACACCGTCGTGTCGATCTTGATCGGATCGGCCTTGTCCAGGCCGATCACGTGCAGGTAGGGCGGCACGCTCAGCAGCAGCAGCTTCACGCCCACGAACGCCAGGATCAGGATCAACGCCGGTTTCAGGAACCGGAACTTCGGGATGAGCGCCGCCAGGCAGAAGTACAGCGCGCGCAGGCCCAGGACGGCGAAGATGTTGCTCGTGAACACGATGAAGGGGTCCGGGGTGATGGCGAAGATCGCCGGGATCGAGTCCACCGCGAACACCAGGTCGGTGATCTCGACCAGGAGGAGCGCCAGGAACAGCGGCGTGATCGCCCACATGGAACTCAGCGAGCCCGGCGGCGCCTCGTCCATCACGTCCCGGCCGTGCGCATCCCTGCCGTACGTCGGCCGGAGCGTCCGCCGGGTGAAGAACCTCTGCCCGTCGTAGAAGTCCGTCACGCGGAAGAACCTCCTGCACAGGCGCACCACCAGGTTCTGCGAGACGTCGTCGTGGCCCCTGATCAGGGCCATCTTCAGCGCCGTCAGCACGAGGAACGCGCCGAACACGATCAGGATCCACTGGTATCTCAGGATCAGTCCGGCGCCGAGGAAGATCATGCCACCGCGCATCACCAGCGCGCCGATGATGCCCCAGAAGAGAACGCGGTGCTGGTACTTCGCCGGCACCGCGAAGAACGAGAAGATCAGCGCGATGACGAAGATGTTGTCCATCGCCAGCGACTTCTC
>CAYWOF010000408.1:0-3732 GCA_964459825.1 uncultured Phycisphaeraceae bacterium
GTGCGCAACGTGAACGACTACATCTGCTTCCAGACCAAGTTCGCCCTCGGCTGCTAGGCCCCGGGCGGCAGGTCGCGAGTCCTCGAGGGCCCCGCGGAGAGCGCGGGGCCCTCGGTTTTTGGGGCCCGGGCCCGCGGTCGTGAGCGCGGGTTCATGACGCGGCGCTCATATCGCGCGGGCGCGTTGACGAGGGCGCACGCACGGCGCATAGTCGAAGGAACCGGGGGCGGCGGGGGGGAAACCAGCCGTGTCCGCGTGCCGACTGCGCGGCCTTGTGGCCGCGCGGGCCGAGGCCCCACGCACTCCGGCGTTGGGCCGCGCCCCCCTTGGGGCCGGCCGGTGGCCGGGAAGGCCACGGGAGGAATCGCCATGAGGACCGTCGGTACGCTCGGAGTGCTGGTGTGCGCCGCGGCGGCGCACGCGCAGTGGCAGGCCCGGACGCCCGCACCGGAGGCCCGGTCGCGTGCCGCCGGCGCGATCATCGGGGGCACGTTCTACTACATGGGCGGCGAGGCGGCGGGAGGAGTCCGCAACCTCACCTGCTGGAAGTACGACATCCCCGGCGACGCGTGGACGCCGATCGCCGACATGCCGGCGACGGTGCTCGGCACCGGCGTGAGCAACGTGGACGCGGCCGCGGTCGGCCCGGAGGACATCTACCTCATCGGCGGCTGGACCGGGACGGTGGCGGTGAACACGGTGCTGCGCTACAACACCAACTCCAACACCTGGCAGGCCATCGCGACCGATCCGTGCCCGACGCCGATCTACGCCCATGCCGCCGTGACGCACGACAACAAGGTGTACGTGGTGGGCGGCGCGACGGCCAGCGGCGTGCTGAACGTGGCCGCGATCTATGTCTTCAACCCGTCCGGCACACCCGGGACGCGATGGTCCACCCTGCCGGCACTGGCGCCGGGCCGGCAGTACCCGGGCGCCGCGGTGGTGGGAGACAAGATCTACGCCGGGGGCGGGATCGGCACGAGCACGCTGACCGAGTACAACTCGGTGCTGGCCTTCGACATTCCCTCGGCGACCTGGAACGCGGTGGTGCCCATGTCGGCGATGCGGGGGGGGATGGGGATGTTCGACCTCCAGGGCGAGCCGTACGCGGTGGCGGGCGGGTGGTCGACCTTCCTCGCGAGCGGGGAGGTGCTCTCCGGCGGCGCGTGGGGCGCCGGCGATCCCCTCAACACAGGATGCCGCTCGATCGCCTACGACGGGAACGGGAGCTGGCTGGTCAAGGCGGGCGGGTGGAACGGCGCGTACATGGCCACCACCGAGGTCTACGACCTTGGCGGGGCCTGCTACCCGGACTGCGACGGCAACCAGAAGCTCAACGTCAACGACTACATCTGCTTCCAGACCAAGTTCGCGCTGGGGGATCCCTACGCCGACTGCGACAACAACGGCGTGCGCAACGTGAACGACTACATCTGCTTCCAGACCAAGTTCGCGCTGGGCTGCTAGGGCCGGCGACGCGGGCGAGGGAATCGAGGGAGGCACCGGTCCGCGCCGGGGCCTCTTTGCTGCGCGCGGGCCGCCCCTACCCTTGCCCGATGCGTTTCGTCTTCCTCGGGACGGGGACCAGCTCGGGCGTGCCGGCGATCGGGTGCGACTGCCCGGTCTGCGCCTCGGCCGACCCGCGCGACCAGCGGCTGCGGACGAGCGCGGCCCTGCGCTTCACGGACGCGGGCGGGCAGGAGCGCACGATCCTGATCGACGCCAGCCCGGACCTGCGGATGCAGGCGCTGCGGGCGGGGCTGACGCGCTGCGACGCCATCGTCTTCACGCACAACCACGTGGACCACACCTTCGGGCTCGACGAGGTGCGCCGTTTCAACGCGGTGATGAAAAAGCCGATCGACCTCTACGCCGACCGGCGGACCATGGAGCATCTGCGCCGCGTCTACAGCCACATCTTCGACCGGCAGCACAACGTGAACGACAGCTTCGTGGCCTCGCTGGTGGCCCACGGGATCGACGAGCGGACCCCCTTCGACCTCTTCGGGGTGCGCTTCACGCCCATCCCGCTGCTCCACGGGAACCTGCCGGTGCTGGGGTACCGGATCGAGCCGGCCGACGACCGGGCCGGGTCGTTCCTGCCGCTGGCGTACTGCACGGACGTGTCGGGCATTCCACCGAAGTCGTGGGAGCTGCTGCGGGGCGTCCGCACGCTGGTGCTGGATGCCCTGCGCCACCGGCACCATCCGACGCACCTGACGCTGGGGCAGGCGGTGGGGGTGGCCCAGGAGGTGGGGGCGGAGCGGACGTACTTCGTGCACATGGCCCACGACCTGGCGCACGCGGAGACGAACGCGGGGCTGCCGGACGGGATGGCGCTGGCGCACGATGGGCTGGTGCTGGAGTAGGGCCGGGGGCGGTCGCCCACCACTCGGCGCTCAGGTCGGTGGTGGTGGCGGCCCTAGAACACACCGATCGCGGAAAGCCGCAATCGGTGGCACGGAACGGCTTGGGGTTGAACCTGCGGGTCAATCGAAGATCACGATGTAGTCGTCGTTCGGATAGACCGGCGGTGTCGTGGAGACTCCGGCGCACTGGAGGTCCGAGGTCGGCTCGATCCAGAAGGCCATGTAATTGGTCTCCACTTCGGGGTGGGCGGTAATGATGAGCCAGCGGGGGTTGCTCGGGTCGATCTCGATGTCGCAGTCGTCTGTAACGTCCACCCACGTGCCGTTGGAGGCGCTCCGATGCTTGACGGTGACGACATCGTCCGAGTCCAGGTGCAGCGGGCCGTACCAGCTCACGCGCATCTCGTACTCCGTGCCGGTCAGGTCGCCCTGGAAGCCGTTGACCGGGGAGCAGTCGCTGTTGTACATGTGCCAGGGTGCGAGGCCCACGGCGCCGCCGCCCAGGCCGCTGGAGGCCTGGGTGTAGTACGGCGTGCTGGAGAGCTGGGTCGCGCCGACAGTCACCGTGGCTGTGTTCCACGCGCCGGAATCGTTGTTGGCGTTGATGATGATCTGGCCGGCAAGGCCCAACGAACTGAGCGAGATGTCGCCGTTGAATTCGTTGTCCCCCCGCAGGCTGCGCCCGATGCTGATCGTGCGGCCGGCCAAGAGGTCCCCGGCGATCGTGATCGGGTCC
Organism: uncultured Phycisphaeraceae bacterium; assembly: GCA_964459825.1. Lineage (GTDB taxonomy): Bacteria > Planctomycetota > Phycisphaerae > Phycisphaerales > UBA1924 > CAYWOF01. The sequence goes on from CAYWOF010000408.1 coordinate 3,109, forward strand.
TGGACATCGTTGGTGAAGGTGAGATCGGCGTCGAGGTCGCCGTCGATGTCCAGTCCCAGGTCATGGTCTTGGCTGGCGAGATTGGTGGCGAGGACCGAGCCGACGAAGTCGCCGCTCGCACCGCCGGTGGTCTGGATGAGCTGCACGTTGCCCGTGCCGTTGTTGTAGCGGGCGTTGATGTCCGCCCAGATGGAGGTGGCGATCACCTGCTTGATGCCCGTCTTGGCGCGGATGTTCACGGCCGACCCGATCCCGATGCTGCCGGTCACGTCCAAGAGATTGATGCTGCCGTTGGTGGCGGTCACGTCGCCCTGGATGTCGTCGCCGACCAGCAGCTGCTCGAGCGTTCCGCTCAGACAGGTGACGCCATCGAGCACATCGCCTCCGATGTCAGCGAGCGTGACCGAGTCAACCTTGATGGCGTCATCAGACCCCGCCAGGTTGGCGCCGATGTTGCCGTTCACGATCAGCTCGGTCAGCACGACCTGGCCGTTGCCTGCAACCTTCGTCACAGAGTCAAGCGCCGCAACACCACCGGCGCTCTCGCCAGCGACGGACAAAAGTGCCGGTGACCTGCCTGCTTCTTATGTACCAGCCGGGATGAGAGCATCGGATTGTACCGGG
>CAYWOF010000409.1:0-3732 GCA_964459825.1 uncultured Phycisphaeraceae bacterium
ACTTCGAGGCCCGCGAGGAGCGCGTCGACCTGCTCGCGCGACTGGTGCGACCGGTCGGGCAGGCTCGCCCACGTGTCGCGGTCGCCGAAGAACTGGCCCGCGAATCGCCCGCCGGGCCGGATGGCCGCGACGATCTTCCGCCAGAGCTCCGGGAAGTCCCGCGGCTCGCAGAACGGGAGGGAGTAGCTCACGTTGACGAGGTCCGCCGCGGGCAGGATCGTCTCGGCGAACGAGGCCACGCGCACCTCGAGCGGCCCGGGCTCGGCACGGCCCGGGACGGGCCACATCGCGCCCATGCCCCGTTGCTCGAGCTGGGTCCGGAGGTGCTCGAAGGCCCCCGGATGGCCGTCGATGGCCAGCACGCGCCAGCCCCGGCGGAGGAGCTCGATCGTGTCACGCCCCTCGCCGCACGCGAGGTCGATCGCGAGCCGCGGCCCGCCCGGCGCCGGGGGCTCCCGGTCGAAGGCGGCAAGCGCCCACAGGAGCGTGTCGCGCGGCGGCTTGCCGAGGACGGCTTGGAAGTACCCGGGCCAGTCCCGCGTGGCGGCGTAGTACTCGGCCTTGCGCGGGGGGCCGTCGGGCGGGGCCGGGGTGCCCCGGCTCGGGTTCGATGATGGTCCGGTGGACATAGGCTGGTGGAATGTACGCGAGCCTGCGCGATCTCGTCGGGGCGCTGGAACGGGCCGGGGAGCTCAGGCGGGTCTCCGCGAGCGTGTCGCCCCTGCTCGAGATCGCCGCGATCGCCGACCGGATGAGCCGGTCGCCCGCGCCGCACCCGCCCAGCGCGGCGACGCGCCGCACGGACCCGCGGTTCCATTCCGTGGGAGGGCACGCGCTGCTCTTCGAGCGGGTCGAGGGTTCGGACATCCCGGTGCTCATCAACGCGTTCGGGTCCTACCGTCGCATGGAGATCGCCCTCGGGTGCAACGAGGCCGGCCCGGGGTTGGCCGCCGGGCACACGCCCGGCGGGCTCGAGGCCCTGGCGGAGAAGGTCGCCCGGCTGGTCAAGCCCGAGCCGCCCCCGACGCTCCTGGCCAAACTGCGGAAGGTCCCGGAGCTCCTGGAACTGGCGCGGATTCCGCCGCGCCGGGTGCGCGCGGGGCCCTGCCAGGAGGTCGTGCTGACCGGCGACCGCGTGGACCTGACGCGGCTGCCCCTGATCCGGTGCTGGCCGCTCGACGGCGACCTGGCGAGCGTCGGCTGGCCCCCCGACATCAACGATGGCGTTCCGGGCGTGCGGAGCGATGCCGAGTGGGTGAGCCGGAACCGGGGGCGCTACATCACCCTCGGCGGCATCCACACCATCCACGCCGACGATGCGGGCCAGGAGAACCCCGCCAGCCGCAACATCGGGATGTACCGCGTGCAGCTCTTCGGCCCGCGCACCATGGCGATGCACTGGCACATCCACCACGATGGCGCCCGGCACTGGCGATCGTGGAAGGCCCGGGGCGAGCCGATGCCGGTGGCGATCGTGCTGGGGGGCGAGAGCGTGCTTCCCTACGCGGCCACCGCGCCCATGCCGCCGGGGATCAGCGAGCTGCTCCTGGCGGGGTTCCTCAACCGGGCGGCGATCCCGCTGGTCCGGTGCCGGACCGTGCCGCTCGACGTCCCGGCCAACGCCGAGATCGTCATCGAGGGATACGTCAGCCCTGAGGCCGGGTCGATCGGGTTCGATCCGCGAACCCCGGACGCGGCGCGCGCCGAGCGCCTCGGGCCCGGCGCGCTGGTCGAGGGCCCCTTCGGCGACCACACCGGGTACTACTCGCTCCCGGATCGCTACCCGATCCTGACGGTCACGGCGATCACCCATCGGCGCGATCCCATCTACCCGACGACGATCGTCGGCCTGCCGCCGCAGGAGGACTACTTCATGGGCAAGGCGACGGAGCGGCTGTTCCTGCCCCTCCTGCGCACGATCATCCCGGACATCGTGGACTACGACCTGCCGATGTTCGGCGCGTTCCACAACTGCGCGTTCGTCAAGGTCCGCAAGGAGTACCCGCTCCACGCGCGCCGGGTCATGCACGCGATCTGGGGGGCCGGGCAGATGGCCTGGACCAAGTGCATCGTCGTCGTCGATGACGACGCGGGCGCCGGGGGAGAGGGGCTGGATGTTCACGACATGCCGGCGGTGCTCCGGGCGGTGGGGGAGCACTGCATCCCGAGCCGGGATACCGAGCTGGTTCGCGGGCCGGTGGACATCCTCGACCACGCCGCACCCTTCCTCGGCGCCGGCTCGAAGATGGGCCTGGACGCGACCCGCAAGGTGGGGGGGCCGGATGGTGCCGAGCAGCACCGGGCGCTCGATCCCCTGGCCGCGGAGCTCTGCGCGGCCGGCCCGATCCCGGCGGTGCTCGGCGAAGCCGCCCGCGCGACGGAGGCCCGCGTGCGCGCCCTTCGCGGCGTGCTCGATGCCGCCATTCCCGAGGCCCTGGGAGGCTGGTGGCTCCTGGTCCGGGCGGCGAAGGAGGCCGCCGGGGATGGCGCCCGGCTCATGAAGGCCCTCGGCGGCCTGCCCGGCGAGGACGTTTCGCTGCCGCGCTGGACGGTTCTGCTCGGTCCCGATGCCGAGCTCGCGGACCTCGACGGGGCCCTCTTCCGCTGGCTCGCCAACTCGTGCCCCGGACGCGATCGGGCGCTGAGCGTCTGCGGCCGGCGCATCGGGTTTGACGCGACACCCAAGGTGGCCGGGGATGATCGCAACGGCCACCCGGTCCGGGACTGGCCCCCGCTGATCCGGATGGACCCGGTGGTGGCCGCGGACGTGGCCCGGCGCTGGACCACCCTGGGGTTGGGCTGAAAAAACCCGGGCGGGCACCCTCGGAGTCACTGGACACGTGGGCCGGCGGGAGTTAGGCTGGGTGAATCTTCGCACCGTGGACAGGGCGGCTGCCGATTCTGAACGCTTGGAGAAGTCTTCTCCAGCGGGCTGCCCAAAGAACAGCGGAGGCCACATCATGGCACGGACCGGACCGAAGCGCGGGTTCACACTGATCGAGCTGCTCGTCGTGATCGCGATCATCGCCCTGCTGATCGGGATCCTCCTTCCCGCGCTGGGCGAGGCCCGGCGTGCCGGGCGCCTGGCCGTCTGCGGGTCGAACCTCAAGCAGTTCGGTATCGCTGCCCAGAGCTACGCGGCCGATTACCAGGACCGCCTGTGGTCGTTCACGTGGAAGAAGGGGGGCAAGAACAGCAAGTACCCGGACCTGAACAACCCGGGGTCGGATCTCGACGCGGCGGCGTACCAGGCGGTGGACATCCTCCGGCGCCGGGCCGATCGCGAGGACATCGCGCCGATCCTGGGCTGGATCCCGCACGTCTACTACTCGCACCTCGTGCTCCAGGACTACCTGGCCCAGCGCCTGCCCGAGCCGATGGTGATCTGCCCCGACGACCAGAACCGCAAGCTCTGGGCCTCCGACCCGAAGGGCTTCGACGCGGGTCTCTTCCAGCCGGCGTCTTCGTACGCGCCGCCGGGTTCCAACAGCGGCAAGCGCTGGCCGTACAGCTCCAGCTACAACATCACGACCTCGGCCTTTGACATGAACCGGCAGGGGCTCCGCTGCTCCCAGGCGGGCGTGCACTTCTCGTACTTCGTGCCCAACAACACGCTGGGCAATCTGAAGCTGTCGAGCGTCCAGTACCCGGCGGGCAAGGTGCTGATGCACGACAGCAACCAGCGTCACTTCGGCAAGGTCCAGTATTACTTCGGCAACGTTAACTGCCGCC
>CAYWOF010000410.1:0-3724 GCA_964459825.1 uncultured Phycisphaeraceae bacterium
GAAGGCGGCGGCGATCGCGGCGGCGAACCGATCGTGGAGGATCTGGACGGGGTCGAATGGCATGGGAAGCGATGGTAGAGGGCAAAAAGCGAACCGCCCGAGCCAAGAAGGCCCGGGCGGTCCGTGCACAGCGATCGGGAAGGAAGAGGCGCTCGGCCCGGCGGTCAGTCGGCCAGCGCGGTGGTGCTGGGGAGCTGGGCGTTGGCGCACTCGATGGTGGTCTCGATGCGGAAGTTGGACTGGGTGGTGTGGCGCTCGGAGAAGAAGAACCTCAGGCTGTAGGTCTGGCCGTTCTGGAGCCAGTTGAGGCGGTCGAGCGCGATGGTCTGGGACTGAGCGGAGTGGACGCCGCCGAGGTCGATGACGAGCTTGCCGTCCACGAAGACCCAGACGTCGTCGTCGCCCGTGAACGTGAAGATGTGTCCCGCGCCCTGCTGGTAGACGAACTCGGTGTCGAGCTCGAAGGTGAAGTGGAAGTTCTTGCCCGTGGAGGAGTAGTTGCCGTAGAGCTGGCCGTTGATGGGGAAGAAGCCGCCGAGGGAGGAGAAGTCGGGATCGAGGCGGTCGTCGAAGACGAAGCGGTTGGTGTTCTCCTGGCGGACGAAGGTGAGGGGGAGGGACATGGAGACGTTGACGCCGGGGACGTCGCGGAACCACTGGGCGAAGGTCTCGGCGGTTCCGGCGAACGACCCGCCGGTGCTGGAGCTCTTGGAGCCCGCGAGGTCGCCGGGCATGGGGTTGATGTAGGACCGCGGGAAGATGATGGGCCGGTTGGATGAGTCCTTGGGCTGGGCGGAGACCTTGTAGCCCTTGGAGCGGAAGACGGGCTTGCCGTCCTGGTCGAGCGCGTCGAGGACCATGTTGGCGTACAGGCCGTAGCCGCCGGTGGGGACCCACTCGAAGTCGGTGTGGCCGCCGTCCTGGTTGCGGGCCTTGACGTCGCGGACGGTGCCGCTGAGGACGAGTTGCTGGGGCAGGCTGGCGTAGGGGTCGCCCGGTCGGGCGGCGGCGGGGGCGCTGGGGACGAGCGTGCCGGCGATGGTGCTCAGGGCCAGCAGCGTCAGACCCCGACGAACCCGGTTGCGCGTGATCATGTGAATCTCCCTCGGGCTGGCGGCTCGATCCAGCGACACTCCGGTCACCCGCGTGAGCCCATGCGAGCGTGCCGGCTCAAAGGTCGGATTCCCGCGGGCGGTTTCCAGGGCGGGCACGGGGAAAGGGGCCGGCCGGCGCGAACCTGTGCCCCGCGTGCCGGGCGTGCGGGATCCGCGGGCGGGCCCGCCCGGTCCGCAAGCGCGCGCCCCCCCCGGGTCGATGTATGATCGGACCCGGCTCGACATCCCCAGCGGAGTTCCACGGATGGACACGTTCGTCATTGAGGGCGGCCGGCGCCTGGAGGGGCGCCTGCGGATCCACGGCTCGAAGAACGCGGCCCTGCCGCAGATGGCCGCCGCCCTGCTCACGGGCGAGCGCGTGCGCCTGCGGGGCGTGCCGGCCCTGGCGGATGTGCGGTCCATGCAGCGCCTGCTGGCGGAGCTGGGGTGCGAGCGGGATCCGGTGGATGCCGATCTGGCCCTGCGCGTCGTGGACGAGTCCGGCGCGCACGCCCGGTACGACATCGTCCGCACCATGCGGGCCAGCATCTGCGTGCTCGGGCCGCTGGTGGCGCGCCGGGGCCTGGCCCGGGTCTCCATGCCCGGCGGGTGCGCGATCGGGGATCGTCCGGTGGACCTGCACCTGCGCGGGTTGAGCGCCCTGGGCGCGGAGATCACCCTCCACGGGGGCGACATCATCGCCCGGCGCCCCTCCGGGGGCCTGCGCGGGGCCCGGATCTTCCTGGGCGGCGCGTTCGGCTCCACGGTCCTGGGCACGGCCAACGTCCTTTCGGCCGCCACGCTGGCCCGGGGCACCACGGTCATCGAGTCGGCGGCGTGCGAGCCCGAGATCGTCGATCTGGCCCGCCTGCTGGCCTCCATGGGGGCCCGCATCGAGGGGGCCGGCTCGCCCCGCATCGTCGTGCACGGGGTCGATGAGCTCGGCGGGGCCGATCACGAGGTCATCGCCGACCGGATCGAGGCCGGCACCTTCGCGTGCGCCGCCGCCATCACCAACGGCAGCCTGATCCTGGAGAACTGCCCGCTCGACGCCATGATGGCGGTGGCGGACCGGCTGGAGGCCGCGGGCGTGGCGGTGGAGGTTCTCGACGGGGGCGAGGACCTGATGCGGGCGACGGTGCGCGTGTCGTCGCGTCGCGACCTGCGGCCCATCGAGGTGACGACGCAGCCCCATCCCGGGTTCCCCACGGACCTCCAGGCCCAGCTCATGGCGCTGCTGTGCCTGGCGGACGGCAACTCGGTGATCACCGAGAAGATCTTCCCGGAGCGGTTCCTGCACGGGGCCGAGCTCTCGCGCATGGGGGCCCGGATCTTCCGGCAGGGCCCGACCGTCATGGTCTCGGGGGTCCGGCGCCTGGTCGGGGCCCCGGTGATGGCCAGCGACCTCCGCGCCAGCGCCTCCCTCGTGCTGGCGGGACTGGCCGCGGAGGGCGTGACCATCGTCAACCGCGTCTACCACCTGGACCGGGGATACGAGCGGATGGAGGAGCGTCTCAACCGTCTCGGCGCGCGCATCCAGCGGGTCGATGATCGCATGCTCGCGGAGGAGCCGGCCGCGGAGGCCGTCGCCGCGGCCACCCTCGCGGTGCGGTCGCGCTCGGTGGTGGTTCCGGCCGCGGTGTAGGGGGGCGCCGGGCCGACGGCGTGGCGCTAGGCCGCGAGGTCACCCTCGTCGTCGCTCCCGGACTCGCCGAAGCCGCCCCACTGGTCGCGGGGCAGGTGCCGATGGTGGACGTGGATGACCCGGGCCAGCTGCTTGCCGAAGAGCTCGGCGATGGTCTTGAGCGTCGGGTCGAGGGTCTCGGGGAAGAGGCTGCGCCGGTCGCGGAAGAGGATGACCACGGCCAGGCACTCGCCCTCGTGGTGGCAGGCGAAAGTCACGACGCACGAGTCGGCCAGCCAGTGGGCGTCGTCGCCGAGGAACTTCTCGAGCTCGGCCGGGTCGGTGAGGCGGACGAACTCGGTGCGGTGCTCCATGCGCGGGGCGATCACGCCCGCCAGGTGCTCGAGCAGGACGTCGCACGCGTCCTTGGGGCAGTCGTAGTTGACGTAGGCGCCGAGGGAGAAGTCGCTGCTGTTGGAGGGGAGGAAGACGGCCGCGTTGGTCGGGCCGGTCTTGGCCAGGACGTACTCGAGGGCCGTGCGCAGGAGGTTCTCGACGTCGAGCTCCTGGCGGATGAGCCCGTTGAACTCGCTGGCGACGCCCATCTGCGAGACCTGTCCCGAGAGCTCCTGGTAGGCCTCGACGAGGTCGCCGCAGAGCGAGCTGACCTGCCGGGTGACCTGGTGGCGTGCGGAGTTCAGGCCCTTGCAGACGCGCTTGAGGCGCTCGATGCGCTCCTCGCGTCCGCGGGTCTCGCGGGCGCGCTCGACGGCGTGCCGGACCCGCGAGCGCAGCTCGTGGGCGGGGGCGGCGATGGACACGAGGTCCGCCGCGCCGCTGCGCATGGCCTCCACGGCGAGCTCCAGGGAGGGATGGTCGGTCAGGAGCACCACGCCCAGGCCCGGCTGCGCCACGGCCAGCTCGCCCGCGAGGGTCAGGCCGCTGCACTCGGCGAGATCGCTGGCGACCAGGGCCGCGTCCACCACGCCCTGCTTGAGGCAGAGCC
>CAYWOF010000411.1:0-3714 GCA_964459825.1 uncultured Phycisphaeraceae bacterium
GCAGACCGCCGAGGAACGAGTACTTGTTGTTGCTGGCCCAGCCGCCGAGCGTGACGCCGTAGACGCCCAGCGACGCGACGGCGAGGAGGTAGATGACGCCGGCGTTGACGGCGGCGCCGGCGACGTGCGCGGGCCCGGGGGAGATGACCAGGCCGAGCAGGGGGATGGTGAACCCCGGGCAGTTCCAGACCCCGCCCCAGGGGATGACGGCGAAGCCGATGAGGGCCGGGATGATGATGGCGACGGGGGCGAGCGTGAACAGGCGACGGTCGGCGTTGGGCGGGGTGTAGTCCTCCTTGAGGAGGAACTTGAGGCCGTCGGCGAGGGGCTGGCCGAGCCCCCAGGCGCCGCGCAGGCGGGTGAGGAAGGGGAGCCCGAAGTCGAACCCCACGCGGTTGGGCCCGATCCGATCCTGGATGTAGGCGGAGATCTTCCGCTCCAGGTAGATGGAGTAGGCCACGGTGATCAGGATCACGTGGACCATGGCCAGCAGGACGACCACGCTGACGAAGAGCTGGGGCGGGATGGGAGGGATGGTGATGCCCATGGGGCCCGTACTGTAGTTCGATCGCGCCCGGCCGTGTAGACTGACGCGGGAGGCGTGGCCATGCTCGCCGATGCGACAGGGTTCGTGTGCGCGATGGCGGCGGCGGCGGGGATCCTCCTCGTCCTCGTGACCATCGGGGTCGCCTACGCGCGGATGGGACGCGGGGACTGAGGGTCAGGGGGCGGGCTGGGCGTTGAGCGCGGCCTGGGCCTCGCGGAAGGCCTGCGCCCGGCGCGCGAAGAGGGGTCCCGCCCGGGCGATCTGGGCCTTGTGGAGCTCGACGGCGAAGTCGTAGAGCTCGATCTCGTACCGGTTCATGTCGCGGATCAGCGCGATCGTGGCGGGATCGACCTCTTCCATCGGCGGGCGCTCCGCGTTGACGTTCTTCCGCCGGTAGGCCAGGTCGGTCCAGCCGAAGGCGGCGCCGAGGAGCACGACCGAGTCGTCGAACCGCTCGACGAGCCCCACGACGCTGAACCAGGCCTGGAGGTTGCGCTTGGCCTCGAGGAGCATCTGGCGTGTGACGCCGCCGCGCGCCACCTCCAGGTGCTGGAGGGGCGTGAGCCAGCGGACCTGGTCGTTGTCGATCTCGTAGGTGACGCGCTGCTCCACGTAGTCGCGGAGGGAGAGCCCGCGCTCGTGGATCACGCGGTGCAGGTAGTGGCCCTCGTGTCGCCGGCAGTGGTAATAGTGCGAGACGATCCGCTCCACGGGGTCGCGGAGCATGGTGATGTACGTCGGCGTCGCCTCGATGTAGAGGTGGATGCCGAAGTTCACGTGCCCGGTGAGGAGGTCGAAGCGGGCGCGCTCCTCGGGGGGGAGCATGGTGAACCGGCGGAGGTCGTCGGCCCCCCCGAGGAACCGATGGCCCCGCCCGCCCTTGTACTGGCGCGCCACGAGCTCCCACAGGGTGGTGCCCCCGGTCTTGGGGAGATGGAGGAAGACCAGCGGGCGGGGGAAGAACCGGCGCGCCGGGGGCGTCCCGGCCGATGCGGCGACGGTCTTGACCTCCAGGATGGGCGGCTCGCCGGGGCTCATCGCGTCACCAGTCGAGGTCCTTCTCGTAGCCCGTGTCCACGAGCAGCTGGCCGTAGCGCTCCTTGAAGAGCGTGCGGGTGCGGTCGTCGAAGTAGTTCCGCCAGTCGCCGGCGATGGCCTTGCGGAAATGGGAGCTGACGTCCTCCTCGCCGCGCTGGCGGCCCGAGCGGCGCTCGAAGGAGAAGTGCTCCACGATGTGGCGATGGGCGGCCGGCGTGATGCGGATGCGGCACTCGTCGAGGATGCGCTGGAAGCCGGCCATCTGGTCGGCCAGCAGCTCCTCGTAGCGGAAGACCGGGTAGCCCGCGTGGATCCACGAGGCCTGGACGTTGGCCACGTGCGCGAGCTCGTCGCGGATGAGCAGGCGCAGGCCGTCGTCCACGCTCAGGCCCTCGAGCGAGGCGCGGAAGTCCGCGACCGTCGGGGTGCTCCGGGTTCCGTGCGAGACCTTCAGGCTGAAGTACCACGAGACCAGGGTGTCGCGCAGGTCGCGGATGACCACGAAGACCCGCTTGGGCAGGTCCGCGGGCACGGCCTCGACGAACCGGTGGTGCAGGATGTAGGCGGGCGTGTACACCCCGCCGGGAACGATCGGCGCCGAGAGGATGTGCGACATGTCCGGCTTGAGCGGGACGACGCGCTCCTTGGCCGCCGCGGAGAGCACGCCCCTCACCCACTGGGAGCCGGCCTTCCAGTGGGTCACGTGGAAGACGGTCGGCCTCGGTCCGTTGGCGGGCGCGCTGGCCTGGTCCATCCGGTCCTGCTCCCTCCGCGGCGCGCCCCCGCCCGGTCCATCGGGAGGGATGCGCGGGCGATAGTGTAGCCGTTCGCTGAGTACGATCGGGGCGTGATGACCCCGGGCCATGGGCCATGAACGTCCTCCTGGTCTCGCGCGAGTACCCGCCGTTCGTGGGGGGCGGGATCGGGACCTACGCGCGGGCGTTCGCGCGGGCCCTCGCGGCGAGCGGGCACCGCCCGGTGGTCGTGACGGTCTCCGGCCAGGGCCGGGAGCTGGAGGAGCGTGAAGACGACGTCACGGTCGTGCGTCTTCCGTTCATCGCGGGCGACGACTGGTCGGCCCCCCATCCGGCGGTCGACACGCCCGCGCGCCGGGCCGCGTTCGACACGTTCGCCCGGGTGAGCCTGTTCGCGATGGTCGTGGCGGAGGCGCTGCCGAGGCTGGTGGAGCGGTTCTCGATCGATGCGATCGACGTCCCGGACACGGGCGCCCTCGGTTGGTTCGCGCTCAACGCGCGGGCGACGGGCGGCGTCGGGCCGGGCCCCGGCGACCCGCCGATCACCACGGTCGTGCACTCCCCCACGGCCTGGATCGAACGCTGGAACCGAGCACCGGACCCGGGCCCGCGGGTGCGCCACCTGATCGCCATGGAACGCGAGTCCGCACGGTGGTCGGACGCGCTCGTGGGCCCGTCCGCGGCGATGGCGCGCTGGGCCGAGGAAGAGTGGGCCCTGGCGCGAGGGCTGATCGAGGTGATCCCGAACCCTCTGGGTGACCTGGAGGGCGTGGCACGCGCCAGCGCCTCGGGGACCAACCGTTGCGTCCCCGCCTCGCCCCGGTCGGTGGTCTACGTGGGCCGGCTCGAGCCCCGCAAGGGCGTGGACACGCTGCTGCTGGGGTTTGTCGCGGCCTGCCGCGACGGCGCGGACCTGAGCCTGGACCTCGTCGGGCGGGACACGAACGAGCCGGGCACCAGCCGCCGGTTCGGGGCGGGGCTGCTGGAGACCATCGTCCCACCGGACCTTCGGGCCCGGGTGCGCCTCCACGGGCAGATCGCGCCGGAGGCGGTCGCCCGCGTCCGTGCCACGAGCGCCGCGGCGATCGTCCCCTCACCCATGGACAACTTCCCGTACAGCTGCGTCGAGGCGATGGCGCAGGGGGTGCCCGTCCTCGCGGCCGAGGCGGGGGGCATGGCCGAGATGCTCCGTGACGGGGAGGATGGGTGGCTCTTCACGCCCGGCGATGCGCCGGGCTGTGCGGAGGTTCTGCGTCGCGTCGCCACGGCGGCTCCGGATCGGCTGGGCGCGATGGGCGTGTCGGGAGCGCGCCGGATCCTGGACCTGTGCGGCAACGAGGCGATCGTCCGGCGGCGCGTCGAGCACCTCGAGCG
>CAYWOF010000412.1:0-3703 GCA_964459825.1 uncultured Phycisphaeraceae bacterium
AGCCTCTCGGTCGGGATCGGCGGCAACGTCTCCCACAACCTGCGCATGGCCCTCCAGGGGCTCGACTGCCGGGTCAGCACGGTGATCGCCGGGCTCGGCGGGCGCGCCATCATGCGGGCCAGCCTGCGCAGGACCTTCCGCGACGCGATGCAGGACAAGCTGCCCCCGCTCACGTTCCTCGACCTCAACCGCGAGGTCGTCGATCGCCAGCTCGAGCGCGAGAAGGCCCAGCGCCGGAGCGGTCCGGCCGCGGAGGCGATCCTGAGGGACATCGGCGCCGTCGCGGCACGCGTCGGCTAGGAGATCGACGATGGGCGGTCCCGCCCGCATCAAGTTCTACCAGACCGGCACCCTCACCGTGGGAAACCGCCTCCTGACCGAGGCCGATCGATCGGTCCAGGCCGATCCCCACCGGTCCAACTCCCTCAACTGCGGGCACCGCGCCTGCCAGGGGTGCGGCGAGGCCCTCGGCGCCCGGTACGTGCTCGACACGGCGATGCGCCAGGCCTCCAACCAGGTGATCGTCGCCAACGCCACCGGGTGCCTCGAGGTCTTCTCCACGCCCTACCCCGAGAGCTCGTGGCGCGTCGCTTGGCTCCACTCCCTGTTCGGCAACGCGCCCGCCGTCGGCACCGGCATCGCCGCCGCCCTGAGGGTCAAGGGGCGCACCGATGTCCGCGTCGTCGCCCAGGGGGGCGACGGGGGCACGGTGGACATCGGGTTCGGCTGCCTGTCGGGCATGTTCGAGCGCAACGACGACGTGCTCTATGTCTGCTACGACAACGAGGCCTACATGAACACGGGCGTCCAGCGCTCGAGCGCCACGCCCCCCGCGGCCCGGACGCAGACCACCCCCGCCGCCGGCGATGCGCCGGGCAACGTCTTCGGCCAGGGCAAGAACGTCCCGCTCATCGCCATGGCCCACGGGATTCCCTATGTCGCCACCGCCTCGGTGGCGGACCTGCGCGACCTGGAGTACAAGGTCGCCCGGGCCATGGAGTTCCACGGCGCCCGCTACCTGCACGTGCACGTGCCCTGCCCCCTGGGCTGGGCTTGCGCCACCCACGACACCATCCGGGTGGCCCGCCTGGCCGTGGAGTGCGGCCTCTTCCCCCTCTTCGAGGCCGAGCACGGCGAGATCACGGGGCGCCGGCTCATCCGCCGACCGGTGCCGGTCGACGAGTACCTGCGCCTCCAGGGCCGCTTCGCCCACCTCTTCGGCAAGTCTCCGGACACCGCCCGCCTCGCCCAGATCCAGGCGATCGCCGACCGCAACCTGCGGCGCTTCGACCTGCTGGCCCCGGAGCCGGCGCAGGCGGCAGGGGTCGGCGCATGAACAAGCCCTTCGCCATCACGCTCGACGTCGGCTCCAGCCTCGCCAACAAGACCGGCTCCTGGCGCACCCAGCGCCCCGTGTACGTCGACCGCCTTCCGCCCTGCAACCACGCCTGCCCGGCCGGCGAAAACATCCAGCAGTGGCTCTTCCACGCCGAGGAGGGCAACTACGAGGCCGCCTGGCGCGAGATCATGCGCAACAACCCCCTGCCCGCCGTCATGGGGCGCGCCTGCTACCACCCGTGCGAGGGCGCCTGCAACCGGGCGCAGCTGGACCACCCCGTCGGCATCCACGCCATCGAGCGGTTCCTCGGCGATGAGGCCCTCAAGCGTGGCTGGAAGGTCGAGCCCCAGACGCCCTCCTCGGGCAAGCGGGTCCTCGTCGTCGGGGCGGGGCCCTCGGGACTCTCGGCGGCCTACCACCTCACGCTCCTGGGCCATCGCGTGACCATCTACGAGGCGGGCCCGATGGCCGGCGGCATGATGCGCTTCGGCATCCCCAAGTACCGGCTGCCGCGCGATATCCTGGATGGCGAGATCCGGCGCATCGAGGCCATGGGGGTCACCATCCGCCTCGGCGCCAGGATCGTGGACCTGGCCGAGACTCTGCGCCGCGAGCCGTTCGACGCGGTCTTCCTCGCCGTGGGCGCCCACCTCGCCAAGCGCGCCTACCTGCCGGCCAGCGACGCCTCGCGCATCCTCGACGCCATCGGCATGCTCCGCGGCATGGAGACGGGCGAGCGGCCGCTGCTGGGCCGGCGCGTGCTCGTGTACGGCGGGGGGAACACCGCCATGGACGCCGCCCGCACCGCCAAGCGCCTGGGCGCCGAGGAGACGATCGTCGTCTACCGGCGCACGCGCGAGAAGATGCCGGCCCACGACTTCGAGGTCCAGGAGGCCATCGACGAGGGCATCCAGTTCAAGTGGCTCTCCACCATCAAGGCCGAGAGCGGGGGCACCTTCACCGTCGAGCGGATGAAGCTCGACGAGAAGGGCAAGCCCCAGCCCACCGGCGAGTTCGAGACCATGGAGGCCGACTCGCTCGTCCTGGCCCTGGGCCAGGACGTGGACCTCTCCTTCCTCTCGCGCGTCGAGGGGCTCGAGATCGAGGACGGCGTGGTCAAGGTCGGGCCCGACATGATGACCGGCCGGCACGGGGTCTTCGCCGGCGGCGACATGGTGCCGGCCGAGCGCACCATCACCGTCGCCGTCGGGCACGGCAAGAAGGCCGCACGCCACATCGACGCCTTCCTGCGCGGGGCGCCCCACGCCGCGCCCCCGAAGCACGAGCTGGCCGCCTTCGACAAGCTCAACACCTGGTACTACACCGACGCCCCCGCCACGGTGCAGCCGACCCTCGACACCGCCCGGCGCCAATCGACCTTCGCGGAGGTCGTCGGCGGCCTCGACGAGACCAACGCCCTCTTCGAGGCCCGGCGCTGCCTCTCGTGCGGCAACTGCTTCGAGTGCGACAACTGCTACGGCGTCTGCCCCGACAACGCCGTCATCAAGCTCGGGCCCGGCAAGCGGTTCCGCTTCGACTACGATTACTGCAAGGGCTGCGGCCTGTGCGCCGAGGAGTGCCCCTGCGGTGCCATCCGCATGGACCCGGAGACGATCTGAGCCCGAGCGTCTCACACGACGGAGTCTTCCCGCGAGGCTCCCCAGCGCTGATCGTGCTCGGAGCCCCCGTGCATCGGGGCCGGGCCGTTTCAAGCGAGGCGGACGGGACTCGAACCCGCAACCACCGGATCGACAGGCACTTATGGTGTTCCGACGACCCCCTCGTGCTGCTTCAGAATGGCAGTTTCTGAGTCGCCACAAGGGTTCAGCGCACGCCAGTCTGCGTACAGCTACGGGCCAGTTTCACCCCAGTCCGCGCGCATTTCGCGCGCATCCACTGCCGCCCGGCCACGAGATCGGCTTCGCAATCAAAAGCACACTCGCAATCGCACGCGCTCTTCACCTCGGAAACAGAAGCGTGAATCCAAACCTGATGCCCCACTCTTGGCCGTCTACCGGTGTTTCGGCGTAATAGCGCCCGCCGATAAAGAGTTGCACCGGCTGATTCCCGAGTTTGACGACCTGGCTGAGAATGGCATTCACCGGCACCGTCCACTGCTCGCCGGTCCAGTCGTACGAAGTCTCCGTATTGAGCGTAACGGTCGTAGCGCTCGGCCACGTGTACGCGAGAAACGGCTGGAGGAATGTCGCGTTAACGTCGGCATGATCGTCGCTTTCAGTGACGCCCCAGACGTGATTGGCCAAAGCGCCGTACGTCCACCCACTGTCCTGTCGCAGCGCCAGAATCGTGGTGACCTGCCTTGGAAAACCTGAGCCAGCCGGGATGAGAGCCTTTGGGGTACAA
>CAYWOF010000413.1:0-3694 GCA_964459825.1 uncultured Phycisphaeraceae bacterium
TCGTCGAGGTTCTTGCTGGCGGCGAGGACGGCGGTGAGGCGTTCGAGGGCGAGGGACGTGGCGGCCGCGAGCTGGAAGTGGAGGCGGGTGTCGCGGAGTTCGCGCGCGGCGGCGATGGCGGCCTGGATCTCGGGGCGTTCGAGCCAGGCGGCGAGATCGGCGGGATCGAGCTTGGCGAGGAGGGCGTCGGAGTCGGCCCCCGGGCTGGTGATCGCGGTGAGGAGGGAGCGGTCGAGGTCGGAGAGGGAAGGTGTCGAGGTGCTCGGAGAAGGCGTCGAGGTGTCAGGGTGTCGCGGTGTCGAGGGGGAGGGAGCAAGGCCGCCGTTGGCGGTGGTGGGGTCGGAGTTGGACGCACCGGTGGCGACCATGGAGTCAGTATACGGGTTTTGGATGGGTTGTCAAGAGTTTCGTACGTCTTTTGAAAGGTATTGGTGTAACCGCTGATGCGTTAGCTGGTTAGGCCACTACAAGAGTGTCACGGAGCCGCAGGCCTGAAAGCCGCTGGGTCGCTCGGTGATGGGTGGCACGTGAGCCACCGGCACGTCCCTGGGGCACGAGTGTGACGGCGGAGACGCCGTCACACGTCGGGGCACGGGGTGGGGCTGTCAGGCCACGGCATCGCGGGTTGGCCAGTACACTCTCGCCCCCAGCGGAGGGTGCGATGACTCACCGACGGATCTCGGATCGACTCCAACCCCTGCTCACTCTCGGCCACCCGGGACCGGATGCGGGCACTGGCGCCCGGAAGCCCGAGGATTGGCGCCGCTACGCCGAGTTGGGATTGGGCCCGGACGATGCGCCAGATCTCATCGCCATGGCCACGGATCGGGCGCTCCATCGCGCGCGCGAGCCGGCGTGCTACGCCCCGCTCCACGCGTGGCGTGCGCTGGGGCAGTTCCGGTGCCAGGCGGCCATACGCCCCCTCCTGGATCTGCTCGACGACATGGGAAACGCGGGCGACGACTGGGGCCTGGAGGAGCTTCCCCAGGCGCTGGCCCTGATCGGGCCGGCGGCGCTCCCCGAGCTGCGCCGGCTGCTCCCGGACCGGCGGCGGAACCTGTGGGCCCGACTCGGGGCGGCCCGCGCCATGTCGGAGATCGCGCGAGTCCACCCGGACCAACGCGCGCCGGTGGTCAAGGCGCTGACGGACCAGCTGGCGCTCTCCCGCTACAACGAGCCGGACTTCAACGGCCTGCTGGTGTCCGAGCTGATCGACCTGCGCGCCGTGGAGTCCGCCGGCGCGATCCGTCGGGCGTACGACTCGGGCCACGTGGACGAGCGCGTCTGCGGGCCCCTGCCGGATGTGCTCGCCGACCTGGGGATGGTCACGGAACAGGTGCCGCTCCCGGAGGGGACCCGGATCAGCCAGGGCACGCTCGATGAGGTCATGCGCGAGTACAACGCGCGGCAGCGCCCGGACCCCGCCCGACCCAAGGGCAAGCCTCTGACCTCGGCCGAGCGGGAGCAGTCCCTGCGCGAGCTGGGTGACATGCTCCGCGCCCGACTGAACCCCGATTCGCACCGGGACGCCGGCGATGACCCGAGCGTGCGCGCGCGGGATCTGGCGTACCGCGCGCTCGATTGTGACAGCATCGCCGAGTCGGTGGGCCTGGCCGACGAGGCCCTGGCGCTCGATCCCGATTGCGTCGATGCGCTGGTGCTCAAGGCGGAGCGCACGATCGATGATCCGAAGGAGCTGCTGGGCGCGCTGGAGCGGGCGGTCGAGGCGGGGGAACGGTCGCTCGGCCGGGACTTCTTCGAGAAGCACGGGGGCCACTTCTGGGGCATGCTCGAAACCCGGCCGTACATGCGGGCCCGGGCCCGGGTGGCCAACCTGCTGCGGGAGCGTGGCCGGACGGCCGAGGCCGCGGCCCACTACGAGGCCATGCTCCGGCTCAACGCGGACGACAACCTCGGTCTGCGGTACGCCCTTGTCGGCTGCTATCTCAGGCTCGGGAAGACGGAGGCCATGCGCGAGCTGATGGCGCGGTTCGACGAGGAGTCGGCGTTCTTTCTATGGCCGACGGTGTTCATGCACGTGCTCGATGGGAAGTCGGCCGAGGCGGAGGGAGCGCTGGCGCGGGCGCGGGCCGAGAACCCCCACGTCGAGGCCCTGATCACCGAGGTCAAGCCCATGCCGCGGGAGCGCCCGGGCGCGTACTCGCCGGGTGGTCCCGACGAGGCCGTGTTCGTGGCGGAGAACCTGCTGCCCGCGCTGGGGGAACGACCGGAGATGAGGGGATGGCTGGCTCGCGCGGCGGGCACGATCATCGGCGGCGGAGCCGGTCGATGATCGTGCCCCGGGGGCCCGGCGCAGCGCACGAAAGCCCGCGGCAGGAGATCAGGGTGTTGGCTTGAAGCCCGGTCCGGGCTGGCGAAAGTCGAGCGAGTCGATGGGGAGCGTCCCATCCCGCAGGCCGGCGTACCACCGGGCCGATGACCATCGCCAATCCGTGGGCACCGGTACGAGGCCGCGAGTGACGGGGTTCTGGTGGATGTAGTCGATGGTGCGGGCAAGCTCCTCGGCATCGCGGATGTTGCGGTCGAATCCGCCGCCCGCCTGCCAGAAGCGATCATCGCCGCGCGCGGTTCGGATGCGATCGAGCCAAGGCGACCCCTGGCGGCGCCAGGCGCGGAGCACGCGGTCGGCGAGGGTCTTCTTGAGCCCGATCAGGATGGCGGGCACCCCCGAGCCGGATCCCAGCCCCGCCGTCGGGACGATCAGGAGGTGGAAGTGCTCGGGCATCAGCACCCAGGCGATCAGGCGGAAGGCGTGACGCTCGCGGGCCAGGGCCAGCACGGCGACGAACTCGTCCTTGACGGCGTCATCGTCGAATAGCGCGAGTCGTTGGTTGCACGAGCAGGTGAGGAAGCGGCGGCCGAGGTGGACCTCGTGTCGGCGGAGGTGCTTGCGGGGAGGGGGACTGTCCCCGGATCGCGCGCTGGTCCCGCCGGGTTCCATGGCGTGAGACTACCCGGAACGTACGAAGTCGGTGGTCGCACCACGGGCATCGGCGAAGCGCCGAAGCCCGTGGCACGCCGTGGCACGGGCTACCGGCTCGGCGGTTGCCCGTGTCCACGAGCGCTGGGTTCCCGACGGGTTTGGCCCTTCGCCAGCGTCCGCCCGGCTTGTACCGCTGGGCGAATAGGAACGACGTCGAGCTTCCTGACTCGAAGGCCTGGACGAAGATGGCGTCGGTGCGGGCGCCCTCCAGGGTGAGGTAGCCGTCCCACGCGATGGCGAGGCGCGGGGCCTGACCGCGGCGGGATTCGGCGAATCGGCGGGCCGGTGCTTTGACCGGGATGATCGTGTTCCGCCGGAGATCTCCGGTGCTCGCACGATCATCGACGCCAAAGCCCGTCGATGATCGTGGCACTCCCGATCGGGCCACCCGCCACTCCCGATCGGGCCACCCGCCAACCCGCCAACCCGCCCCCTTGACGGACGCGCTGGGTGGAGGGCCCCTCGCTCACGCTCGGGGCTCGTTGGTCACATCGGCTTCTTGCCGATGGTGACGTCGTAGACGTTGAGGAGTTTTTCCTTGTCGAAGACCATCTCCTGGCGGGAGAGGCCGACGACGTCGTACTCGGTGGTGAGCTCGATGGCGTCCACCGGGCAGGCTTCCTCGCACATGCCGCAGAAGATGCAGCGGAGCTCGTCGATCTCGAACTTCTTGGGGTACTTCTCGCGGTC
>CAYWOF010000414.1:0-3691 GCA_964459825.1 uncultured Phycisphaeraceae bacterium
GCGGGTCACGTTGGTGAGCGTGGGGTTGTCCCTGGGGGTCCATGTGGTGCTCTCGCTGGTGGGGCTGTTCTTCGTGGTGGGGGGGTTGCGGGGGGGGGAGAGCGGGGCGCCCGAGGGGGGGCGAGTCGAGTTCGCGGTGGCGGGTGAGATGTCCCTGGCGGCGGCGCAGGGGGCGACGCTGGATGTGAGCGCGCCGGCGGCACCCGAAGCGCCGCTCGTGGACATGCCGGCGCTCGAGCTGCTCGACACCCCCACACTGGGGGATGTGGGCCCCGGGCTCATCGACGCGACGATCGAGGGCGGCGGGGGCGGGGCGGGGGACATCGGGGGAGGGACCGGGCTGGGCGTCACCGGCGCCGGGTCGGGAGGCGGCGGGGCCAGTTTCTTCGGCGCCGAGGCGGTCGGCACTCACTTCGCCTACATCATCGACGTCTCCGGCTCGATGGGCTACGGAGGCAAGCTCGAGGCCATGAAGCGGGAGCTGGCGCGCTCCTTGAGCGACCTGATGGAGAGCGGGTCGTTCTTCGTCGCGCCCTATTCCAGCGATGCACGTCCCCTCGGGGGCAAGGTGGAGTGGACGGCCGCTTCGGACGCCGGCAAGGCCTGGGTCCGCAAGCAGATCGATGCCCTGGGGGCCAACGGCGGCACCGAACCCTACCCCGGGTTCCAGATGGTCTTCTCGCTCCGTCCGCTGCCGGACGCGATCTTCTTCATGACCGACGGCGAGTTCAACCCCATCGTGGCCGTGCAGGTCGCCCAGCTCAACGCCGAACGCCGCATCCCCATCCATTGCGTTGCCCTGGTGAGCAAGGACTCCGAGCCGCTCATGCGCCGCATCGCGCAGGATTCCGGGGGCTCGTACACCTACGTCGCGGGGCCCGGGCCATGATGCTGGTGCTCGCGGGCCCTCCCATCCTGGCGGTGTGTGCGGCGCCCGTCCGGCTGCGCGCCGGAGCGGAGCCGCCGCCCGGGGAGGTGGTCGCCGTCGGCCCATCCGGCGTGACGATCTCCGCCAGCGTCGGGCACGTGGTCCCCAATCCCGCGGCCACCTCGGTGCTCGGCTGGGATCGCGTGCTCGCGGTCGAGGGTCCGATGGCCGGTCAGGCCGAGCGATTCAAGCCGATCGCCGACTCGGCCTGGCGCGCGCGCACCCGCCTCGAGCGAGGGGACCCCATCGCGGCCGAGCCGCTGTTCGAGTCGCTCTTCGAGACGTACCGGGGCGCACGGGGTCCGACCGCGGCGCTGGTGGCCGAGGGGCTGCTGCGCTGCCGCCTCCGGCGCGGTGCCCATTTCCTGGCGATCGAGCCCTGGCTTTCGCTGCTGAACGCACGGGCGGAGGGAGGCTCCGGCGCCGGCGAGGTTCTCGACCTGCCGCGAGTGGTCGATCCCGCGACCGGCCTGCTCCCCGCGCTCCCGCCGATCTGCCTGTCCTGGCCCTCCACCACCTCGTACGCCCGGAGCGAGCCGTGGCCATCGACCGACTCCGCGTCCCGCGACCGCGTCGGCGACCTGGCGCGCCTGTACCACCTGGCGGCCCGGTTCGAGGCCGGGCTTCCTGTCGAGTTCCGACCGGTGGATGGCTCCGACCCCGCGGTGGCGCTGGTCGCGGACGTGGTCCTCGCCCGGCTGGGCGATGCGGAGCAGCGCGAGGTCGCCCGGCGCGGGCTGCGCGACCGCCTCGGGCCCGAGGTGAACGCGTGGGTCGAGGTCTGGTGCCGCGTGGCCATCGGGCGCTCCCTCCTGCGCGAGGAGTCTCCGGACGACCGGCGCCTGGGGGTGGTCGAGCTGCTCCACGCGCCCGCCCGCTTCGCCCGGGCCCACCCGTACCTGGCAGGACTGGCGCTCGCGCAGGCGTCGGTGGCGCTGCGTGAGCTGGGCGATGCGCCCGGCGCCGACCGACTCGGCGCCGAGTTCATCGCCGGGTACCCCGACCATCCCGCCCAGGACTGGGAGCCGTTCCGCTCCGCGCGATCGCCGATGCCACCGCCGTCCGGCCCGCCCGGGAACCCCCGGGCCGGCCCCAGCTGAGGACCCGAAGCACCCATGAACCTCTCCGCCCTCGCCGTCGTGCTCCTGGCGCAGACCGAGCCCGCGGGCGCGCCGACCGAGGTCCGCCCCAACCTGCTCAACTTCATCACCTCCGCGGGGCTGCTGAGCTACGTGCTCGTCGCGCTCTCGTTCGTGGCGCTGGCCCTGATCATCCGGAACCTGATGGTGCTGAGGATGTCGCGCCTGGCGCCCCCTTCGTTCGTCCACGCCCTCGACGCACGCCTTCGCGAGACCGACACCGCGGGCGCCCTCCAGCTGTGCAACGACCCCGCCAACGCGAGCTTCATCGCGGGCGTCTTCGGCCCGGCGCTCGACCGGTGCTCGCGCTCGCCCTTCGGGTTCCTGGAGCTCCGCTCGGCGCTCGAGGAGGCGGGCCAGACGGAGGTGGACCGGCTCCACCGGTTGACGGACGGAGTGGGGATCATCGCCGCGGTGGGCCCCATGCTGGGCCTGCTGGGCACGGTCATCGGCATGATCGGCGCGTTCGACACGATCGGGCGGCTGGAGGGAGCGACGCGCTCGCAGGAGCTGGCCCGCTTCATGTCGATGGCGCTGGTGAACACGGCCGAGGGACTGGTCGTGGCGATCCCGTGCACCGTGGCGTTCGCGCTCTTCCGGCGGCGCATCGACCACCTCGCCGGCCAGGCCTCGGCGATCATCGAGACGCTCGCCGGCCACATCGAGCGGGTCTCCGGCGGGGAACGCCCGGCGACGGCCCGGGCGCAGCGCGCCGGGGGCGGCGCCGTCCCGCGCGCCATCGCCGAGGGCACGCGGGGGGTGCAGGTCTCGTGAGGACCGCGCGCTCCGAGCGTCCGCGCGAGGCCACGTTCGATCTGACACCCATGATCGACGTGCTGCTCCTGCTCATCATCTTCTTCATGATGACGTCGCAGTTCACCCGCACCCAGCTGCGCCCCGTGGACCTGCCGCGCGAGTCGGGCGAGAAGGCCCCCACGCCCTCGCCCCAGACCGTGTTCCTCGATCTCGACGCGCAGGGGCGCCTCTTCGCCGTGGGCCGCCCCGTGACGCTGGAGCAACTGCCCTCGGTCGTCGGGACCGGCGCCGGCGGGGCCGAGGTCGTCATCCGCGCCGACCGTCAGTGCGCGGCCGCCCACCTCAATCGGCTCGGCGAGGCGCTCGCGGGCCTGGGCATCCGCGACTGGAAGCTCGCCACCGCGCCGCAGGGCAGGAGGCCCGCCCCTTGAGACTCTCCCGCTCCTCGGTGCGCCTGGACCCCGCGTCGATCCGGCTCCCCCTGATCGCCCTGATCGACGTGATCCTGTTCATCCTCCTGTACTTCATGCTCGCCGGGACCCTCGCGGCCGAGGAGGCGGACCTGGCCACGGCCCTGCGGACCGAGAGCGCCGTGGGCGCTCGGGCCGCCGACCTGCTCCCCCAGACCATCCTCGTCGAGTCCGTCGACGGCGTGGCGCGGTTCCGGCTGGGCGAGCGCGTGCTGCCCGATCGTGACGCGCTGACGGAGGTCCTGCGCCAGCTGCCGCGCGAGATGGGGGTGGTGGTGAAGGTGAACGGTGACGTGCCCGTGGCCGCGGCCGCCGCGGCGGTGCAGGCCTGCAAGGACGCGGGCTTCGTCAAGGTCAGCTATGTGCCGGGGCGTTGAATCCAGGCCGAGCCGGGCGGG
>CAYWOF010000415.1:0-3656 GCA_964459825.1 uncultured Phycisphaeraceae bacterium
GGGTGATCTGGCGGTGTATCGGTGGGCCCGACCCTGGCCGGGGACGGGAGGGGCGCGATGATCCCGCGCGGCCTCACGCTGCTCGAGACCCTCCTGGCCCTGAGCCTGCTGGGCGTGTTGAGCATCGCCGGCGTTGGATTGCTGGCGACGGCGACGCGCGGCCTGGGGCCCCGCGCGGGAGAGCACGCGTGGGAGCTGGCCGCCCGGGAAGCCATGGGGCGAATGGCGGACGATCTTCTCATCGGCGATGCGCTCCCCGAGCTGCCGGAACGCCGGGCCGAGTGGCGCCGCAGCGCACTGGTCATCCGGACTCGCGCGATCTTGGGCGGGGGAGGGGCCCCGACTCGGCTCGCTGGAGCGGTGGTCTATCGCCACGATCGTGAGCGGCAGTGTCTGCTTCGTGAGGTCGCCGGGGGCCAGGGCTTCGTGCCGATCCTGGGAGACGTCGCGGAGTTCCTGGCGGTGGTGGATCCTGATGGCGTTGTGCACGTGACGCTCCGTGGTGCGCGGGGGCGCGAGTTGGTTCGGAGGCTCGATCCACGATGAGGCGAACCGAGCGTCCAACTCGACGCGGAGCGGCCCTGCTGCTCGTGCTCGCCGTGCTGGTGATGGTGGTCGCCCTGGCCGCGCCCGCCGCCGAGGTGGCCGATCTGGTCGTGCGCGACCGGCGTGACGCGGCCATGTCGCTCCTGCTCGAGGATCTACTGGGCGAGCTTGAGGCACCGATCGGTCAGTGGCTGGCGGCGACGTCCGCCCGGGTGGTGCTCGGGCCGGATTCGAGCTCGCCGGCCGTCGAGGTGCTCGACGAGGTGCTCGTCATCGAGGGTCACCCTGCGGTTCGGGTGCGAGTGTCGGCCTTCGACCAGTGCGGGATGGTCCCGTGGGTCCTGGTGGGTGTGGATCGCGCCCTGACGCTCTCGCTCCCCAACGAGTTGCAGCGCCTGGTTCTTCCGCCCGGATCACCCGGCCTCGACGTGCTCGTGGACTCGGGCGCAGGCCGGGTCTTCCCCCGAGAGACGCTCGAGCGCCACGCCCCGGGCGCGGTGGGAGAGCTCATCGCCAGCCACAACCCGCGGCCCGGCGGGTGGGATTCCCGGCCGGCGCTGAACGTCAACACCGCGCCGCCGGCGCTGTTGGCCGGCGCGATGCGATCGGCCGGTCGGGGAGGCCTGGAGGCGATCCGCCGATCACGGTCGGACGGGCGTCCGTTCACATCGTTTCGAGACCTCGGCGGGCGCGATTCCGGGAGCGACGCCCTCCGGCTGGTCTCTTCCAGCGGTGCCTGGGCCTTCCGAATCGATCTCCGGGCCCCGACCCTGGCGCGCTCGTGGTGGGCCGTCTACGTCATGCACGGCTCCGAGTGGAGGAGGGTTCAGCGCCTTGCCATCACCGAGTGATCCCACACGACGATGGCGGGTGGCGCTGCGTGCGCTCGCGCTCGCGGGTGTGCTGCTCTGCGCTCTGAGCGCCTGGTGGGCCTCGGCTCCCCTCGACCGTCGGGCGGGGCAGGGCGCCCTGGACACCTCCGCCGTGGGCGCGGCCGAGGCGCTCCATCAACGACGCCCGATCGACCCGGCGGACTTCGACGTCATCCTCTGGCCCGTGGATGCCGTCGCGGAGAGGCCCGCGCCCGAGCCGTCGATTCCCGCGTCGGCTCCCTCCCCGGCTCCAGCGCCCTTACCTCGCCTCACACTCGTCGCGATCGTCTCGGGCGAAGCGCGGGATGATGTACCGCGCCGCCGCGCGGCCGTCCACGATGTCGACTCCGATCGACTGCTCATGCTCGAACCCGGGGACGGCGTTCGCGGCTGGACCCTGCGAGCGATCGCCGAGCGTGATGTGGAGCTGGCGGATGGCTCGGGCCGGGCTCTCCGGTTGAGCCTTCGGGAAGGGGGAACATCGCGATGAGCCTCGAACGCCTGCACCCCCGTCTGGCGCCGGCGGAGCTCTACTGGGCCGTGCTGGCTCTCCCGCGTCACGCGGGTCGGGAGGCAGCGCGCCTGGCGTTCGAGGAGGTTCTGCCGGTCCCGTTGGAGCGGGTGCACGCCGTCGCGCGGGCGCTCGCCGATGGGCGATCGCTGCTGTGCGGCGTGGAGGTGGAGCGGGGACGCCGGTTGGTCGACTCGGGGGCGCTGAGCCTGCGCCCCGCGGCGCTGCCGGACTGGCTCGACGTGCCGGTGTCGGCGGAGTCGATCGAGTTGCTGCACGCCCCGCTCCAACCCCGAGCGGTCGTTCGGCTGCAACGACGCGTCGCGATGGTCCTGGTGGCGCTGCTCGTCGCGACCGCGTTGCTGCTGACGGTCGGACTTGAGCGGCGTCGTATCGCGGCGGCGGGGCGTGAGCGGGAGGCGGTCGCGGCCGTCGCGGCCCTCGCGGCCGAGGTCGCGGTCGGCGTGGCCGGCGCGGATGGTCTCCCGCCGGCGCTGCGCGTCTCGAGCGCTCTGCGCCGGGCGCGGCAGTCCGCGGAGGCGTGGCGTGGTGCGCTGAGCGCCTCCGACGCCGCGTCCGTGGCGGCCGATCTGTTGGGCGTCTGGCCCCGCACGCTCGAGTGCCGGACCGACCTGATCACGGTGTCGGGCTCGGGCGCCACCATCTCGACCCGGGTGGCCGATCCTGAGTGCGCCCAGGTGCTCATCGACAGCCTCCGTTCCGTCCCGAGCCTTGCCCTTGAGGCCCCCGAGGTCTCGGTGGAGCGCGACGGTGTGCGAGTCCGTCTGAGCGTGCACCACGCGAGGAGCGGGCCGTGAGCCGGTCGTCGTGGGTGGTCGCGCTGACGCTGATTGCGGGCGCGACGATCGTTGCGGCCTCGGGCCTCCGCGCCACTCGGGCCGAGCGTGCGGCCGCGCGAGCCGTCGGCCTGCTCCGGTCGGCCCGGTCGGAGGCGCTCGAGCTGCGCACGCTGCGTGAGCAGGTGCCCGGCGCCGAGGCTCGGCCCGCGGCGATCGCTCAGCTGCATGAATGCATCCGGCGGGCGCTTCGGGAGGAAGGCCTGCCCGAGACCGCTCTGCGTGAGCTCATTCCGGAGGCGGGAGCCGGGATGGCCGCGGAGTCCGGGCCGGTGTCGTTCCGGCGTCACGTCGCTCGCCTGGTGCTGGCCGATCTGAGGCCGACCGAGCTGGGGCGGTTCCTCCGTGCGTGGGATGTCGCCGGCGCGCCGTGGATCGTCTCCGACATCCGGCTCGAACCCGCGCCGACCGCCGAGGCCCGCGCACCCGGCGGGAGTATTCCGACGATACGTTTGACGCTGATCGCGATGACATCGGAGGAGGCGCCGTGAGGATCAAGTGGTACGCCGGGCCGTCGCTCCTGTGTGCGCTCGCGGCGGGGTGTGCCCCGCGCCATGGGATGAGCCCGTACACGGCGCCGGAGGAGATCCGCCGGGAGCCCGCGCGGGCGGAGGAACTCAACCGGAGGGCGGCCGGACTGCTCGATGCCGACCCCGAAGCGGCCGAGCAGATGCTGCGCGAAGCGCTCGCGGCGGATCTCTTCAGCGGTCCGGCGCACAACAACCTCGGACTCCTGTACCTGGCCCAGGGGCGCCTCTACGAGGCGGCCGGCGAGTTCGAGTGGGCCAAGCGCCTGCTTCCCGGGCACCCCGACCCGCGCCTCAATCTCGGGCTCACGCTGGAGCGCGCGGGGCGTGACGACCAGGCGGA
>CAYWOF010000416.1:0-3656 GCA_964459825.1 uncultured Phycisphaeraceae bacterium
GAGCCGAACGGCCCCGGCTGCCCCGCCGACAGCGCCCTGGAGGCCCTCGCCGACGGCACGGCGGACGAGGGAGTCGCGCGGCACGTGGAGGGCTGCCAGACCTGCCGCGAGCGTCTGGGGGAGGTGCGGCGCTTCGCGGAGGAAGTCCGTGCCGCGGGGGCGTGGGCGGACCCCTTGCCCAGCTCGGCTGCGCCCGGCGAGCTCCCCGGCTACACGATCTTCGAGGAGATCCACCGCGGCGGGCAGGGGGTGGTCTACCGCGCCGTCCAGGCACGCACCGGCCGGACGGTGGCGATCAAGATGCTCCCGGGCTGGCGCCACGCGAGCGCCCGCGAGAAGGAGCGCTTCGAGCGGGAGACCCGCATCGCCGCCGCGCTCCGACACCCCAACATCGTGACGGTCCACGACAGCGGGGCGATGGGCGACGGCCGGTACGGCCTGGTGATGGAGCACATCGACGGCCTGCCGCTGGACCGCTGGTCGCACACCCTCGACCCCGAGGCCGGGCGCGACGCCCGGCGGCGGGCGCTGCGCCGGCGTCTGGGCGTGATGGTCAAGGTCTGCGACGCGGTCCTGTGCGCGCACCAGCATTCGATCGTGCACCGCGACCTCAAGCCCGCGAACATCCTGGTGGACGCCGCGGACGAGCCGCACGTGCTGGACTTCGGCATCGCCCGCGAGCTCGGGCCCGATCAGCACACGCGGCTGACGCTCACGGGGGAGTTCGCCGGCACCCTGGCCTACGCCTCGCCGGAGCAGATCTCCGGCGACACCTCGCGGGTGGACACCCGCACCGACGTCTATTCCCTCGGCGTCATCCTGTACGAACTGCTCAGCGGGAAGATGCCCTACCCCGTGGACGGGCCGGTGTCGCGGGTCATCCGGAGTATCGAGTCGGCCGAGCCCGTCCGGCTGGCCCGGCGGACCCGCGACCCCCAGGGGCCCTGGGTCGATGGCGAGGTCTCCACGATCGTCCTCAAGGCGATGGCCAAAGACCCGGCCCGGCGCTACCAGACGGCCGCGGCCCTGCGCGACGACCTGGGCCGCTATCTCGCGGGCGAGGCGATCGAGGCGCGGCGCGACAGCACGTGGTACGTGCTGCGGAAGACGGCGGCCCGGCATCGCGTCGCCGTGGCGGCCGCGGCCCTGATCGTCGTGCTGCTCGCCCTCTTCGGTGGCGCCATGGCGTGGCAGGCCAGCCGGCTGGCGGCCCGGGGGCGGGAACTCTCCGCCGCGCTCAGCGACAGCAACGTCGAGCGGGGGCGGACACTGGCCCGGGCCGGGGACGTTCCGCTCGCCATGGAGGTGCTGTGGCCGGAGCTGATCGGGGCGGGCGTGACGAGCATCGAAGGACCGGGAGTGGGCTTCTCCGGGTCTCCGGCGGCGCTGAGGGCCTACTGGGCGCTCTGGGACGCCTTCCGCAGGTCCTCCTGCCTGGCCATGCTCCGCACGCACGGCAAGGAGGTCCAGCTGCTCTACTTCGACGAGGGCGGGAGCCGCTTGAACGCCCTGGACGCCGCGGGCGGGCTGGTCTCCTGGTCGGTGGCGACCTGGGAAGTGGTGCGCGAAACGAGCCTCGTCGGTGCCGTCGACGGGGTGGCTCTTCAGTACGCGCTGGCGCCCGACGGGCGCATCGCTGTCTTCGGCGGCGGGGCCCTGCGCGTGGTTGACCCGGGATCGGGCGCGGCCGTGGCCCACGTCGACGACCCGGACGAGGAGGCCCGCATCGGGGCCTTCAGCCCCGACGGAACGCTCCTGGCCACCGTCGGGCGCGACCAGCGGCTCCGCCTGAGGGAATCCCGCACCCTTCAAACCGTCGTCACCACCGCCGAGAGGGCGTCGTGCCGCCCCCACCCCTGGTCCAGCCGGCCGGTGTTCGCTCCCGACGGGCGCCTCGTCGCCGCGGTGCGCCCCAACGGGTCTCTGGGGCTGTGGGACGCGGCCTCGGGGGCGCTGGAGCGCACGCTGCAACCCCCTCAGACCGTGGCCGATTCGGTGAGCAAGCCGGTGGTGCACTGCTCGATCGCCATCGCGCCGGACGGGACCGTCGCGGCCTCCATGGACTACTCCCTGGTGGTCTGGCCGGCGGATGGCGGGGCCGCGACGGACCTCGGGGCACGCTTTGGGATCATTCGGAGCGTGGCGTTCCTGCCGGGTTCGGGGGGAAAGAGCCTCGTCTCGAGCGGGAACACCCCCGGGGGAGGGGGCGCCGCCACGAGCATTTGGAACGTGGAAACGGGCGAAGTGACGGCGACGTTCGAGCACGCCGACGAGGTCTTCTCGTGGGTCGCGAGCCCGGACGCGCGCCTGTTCGCGGTGGGGTGTGGCTCGGGCATGGTCCGGGTGCTGGAGGCCGCCCCGGAGCCGCACGTGCGGGTGCTCCACCCCGCCGACGGGGGTGCGTCGGTGGCCGCGGTGAGCCCGGACGGGCGGGTTGTGGCGCTGACCGCCGAACCGGACGGGGAAACGGGGCAGGACGTCCTCCTCATCGACCTCGCGTCGGGGGCGACGATCGCCCGGCATCACCGGGAGCGGTGGTCGCGGGCGATCGCCTTCTCGCCCGACGGGTCGTCGCTGTTCGAGGGCGACGACACCGAGCGGAATACGCAGTGGGACTTGTCCTCCGGGGCCACGCGGCGGGAGTTTCTCTTCCCCGACCCACCCGAGCGCGGGCCGTCGGCCAAGGGCCCCCCGGGCTACTCAATCCTGGGATACAACCAGATGGGGCTGAGCGCCGACGGCCGCACGCTCGCGCGGGCGCGAGACGACGGGCTCATCGGCCTGTGGGACGCGCCCTCCGGGCGCTGGATCGACTGGCTCGACGGCGGCTCGCCGGGCCCGGCGGTCATCGACTTCAGTGCCGACGGCGCCACTCTGGCGGCCCGCTATCCCGAGGCGTGCATCCTCTGGGACGTGCCGAGCCGGCGGCCAAGGCTCACGCTCCGCACCCCCCGGGAGTACCCCACGGTGCGGATCTCCGCCGGCGGGCTGGTGGCCCACAGTGCGGCCGATGGCATCCGGGTTTTCGACGCGGCCACGGGGCGCCTCGCCAGCAAGACCAACGACCCGCGCGCGGACGGGCTGGGGAGAGTGTTCCACCCCGGCGGACCCGTCCTTTGCGCCTCGGCGTACGACCAGTCGGTGCGGCTGTGGGACGTGCGGACGGGGCGAGAGCTGCTCTCGCTCCACAAGCACACCGACCTGATCCTCTCCGTTCAGGTGACCCCCGACGGCAACACGCTGATCTCCGCGGACCGCTCGGGCATGGTGCTGGCGTGGGACCTGGCGTACTACAACGGGCACGTCCGGCGTGAGCTGGCCTGGCGGGTGCCGCACCCGCGGGAGAAGTAACGGAAGTGCGCGGTGAGGCGGACCCGTCCCGATAACCGGTGCTCGCGGGTCCCCTCGGCCGACCTCGTGGAAACCCCGCGACGCAAACCCTTGTCCGGCCAGCCCCTCCATGCGACAATCGGAGGGGGGCGCGGCGACCCGAGAAGACGCCGAAATCCGTTATGGACATACAGCAGACAGTCAGCGGCATCCTCACTGCGCTCGCGGCCGGCGACGCCAAGGCCACGGATGAACTGCTCCCGCTTGTGTACGACGAGCTGCGGCGGATGGCCGACGTGCAACTGGGGCGTGAGGCGCCGGGGAAC
>CAYWOF010000417.1:0-3649 GCA_964459825.1 uncultured Phycisphaeraceae bacterium
GAAGCTGCTGCGCTGCATGCCGATGAGCTTGGCGGCCCGGGAGACGTTGCCCCCCGTGTGGCGCAGGGCCTGGATGAGCAGCTCGCGCTCGACCTCGTCGGCGGTGTGCGTGCCGCCCTCGAAGTCGAAGACGAGCCCGGAGGCGCCACCCGAATCGCCTCCGGGCCCGTTCGACGGTTGCTCCCGGGCGCTCTGCGCGCGGGCGGCCCCGAGGCCGAGCGCCTCGCGCCCGACCGACTCGCCCTCGCACAGCATGGCCACGCGCTGGGCCATGTTGACCACCTCGCGCACGTTGCCGGGCCAGTCGTGGGACAGGATCGCCTGACGCGCCGACTCGTCCAGCCGGACACCCGCGCGTCCGAACTCGCGGGCGAAGCGATCGAGCATCGCCTGGGCGAGCTCCAGGGCGTCGCCGGGGCGCTCGCGCAGCGGGGGAATCCGGATGGTGAGGGCGTTGAGCCGGTACAGGAGGTCGCGCCGGAACGTGCCCGCCTCGGCGCGGCGTTCCAGGTCCTGGTTCGTCGCCGCCAGGATCCGCGCGCCCACCCGCTTCTCGCGCGACCCTCCCACGCGCCGGAACGTCCCCTCCTCCACGACCGTGAGGATCTTCGCCTGCAGTTCCAGGGGCATGTCCCCGATCTCGTCCAGGAAGATGGTCCCGCCCTCGGCCATCTCGAAGAGCCCTGTCCGCTGGGCCTTGGCGTCCGTGAACGCGCCCTTCTCGTGCCCGAACAGCTCGGACTCGACCAGGCTGGGGGGAAGGGCCGAGCAGTTGACGTGGACGAAGGGCGGTCCGCCGTCGCTGGAGGCCGAGCCGGCGGCCCCGACCGCCCGCCGATGGATGAACCGGGCCAGCACCCCCTTGCCCGTCCCGGTCTCCCCGAGGATCAGCGTCGTCGGCAGGCCGGCGCCCGGGCGCCCTGGCGCCTGGATCTGGCTGGTGGCGGTCCCGATCCGCTCGGCCAGACGGAGGGTCTCCCGCCAGACGGCGCTGGAGCCCACGATTTCCTGGGGCGCTGAGCTCGTGCCCTCCAGGCGCTGGTACAGGTTGACCTGCTTGCGCAGGCGGCGGTGGTCGAGGAGCCGCGCGACCAGCAGGACAAGCTCCTCGAGGCTCACGGGCTTCTGGAGATAGTCGTCGGCCCCCAGCTTCATGGCCGCGACGGCGCTCTCGATCGAGCCGTAACCCGTCATGACGATGAGCACGCCGTCGAACCCATCCTGACGGAGGCGCCGGACCAGATCGATCCCGTCGCCATCCCCGAGGTTGACATCCGTGATCACGGCGTCGTAGTCGGTCCGCCGGAGCCGATCCCACGCGGGCTCGATCGCCTCGGCCTCGTCCACCTCGTGGCCGGCTCGGATCAGAGCCTGACGCACGGAGAACCTCAGGTTCGATTCGTCCTCAATGACCAGGATTCTGGCCACTCGATGCTCCCAACTGGCCAGTATTGGCCAGTCCAACGCCGGGGTCGAGCGGTAGCCGCACTACGAATACGGCGCCAGACCGGGCTTCTCCGGCGTTTCCATGGCCTTCCGGGCCAGTCTCGACCCAGATCCGGCCTCGATGCTGCTCGACGACCTGCCTGGCTACTGCAAGGCCTATGCCCGTGCCGTCGCGCTTGGTCGTGAAGTACGGCCGGAAGATGGCCGCCCGCAGGTTATCGGGCACTCCCGGGCCCTGGTCGGCGATCCGGAGCTCCCAAGTCGCGCTCGACCGGTCAGCGGCGGCGGTGATCCGAACCGACTCCCCCGAGGCCGAGGCCTGGATCGCGTTGGTGATGAGGCCGACGAGCGCCTGCTCCAGGTGACCCGGATCGAACGTGGCCGTCGCCGGGGCATCGCGGGTATCGACCTCCAGCCGGACCCCTAGCGATTGGGCCAGAGGAGAAAGGGGTTCGACCAGGGAGCCCAACCAGGAGGCGACGTCCCGGGGTCCCAGGGTGAGGCTGAGCGGCCGGCTGATGGAGAGCAGCTCCCGCAGCCAGGCCTCGAAACGGTCCACCGTGGCGATGATGCGGGCCTGGGCATCGCGGGTGGGGGAGTCGGGCGGGGAGTCGGCTTGTGTCAGTTCCGCCAGGCTGCGGATTCCGGCCAGGGGGTTGCGGAGGTTGTGGGCGATCCGCTGGACCATCTCTCCCACGGCGGCGAGGCGCTCGCGCTCCACCCGTTCCTCTTGCAGGTGGGAGATCATCGCGGCCATGTGGTTGACCTCGCCGCTGAGGAGGGCCAGCTCGTCCTTCCCGATGACCGGAAGGCGCGTGGAGAAGTCACCCGCCGCGAGACGGCCGGTGGCCGATCGCAGGGCCTCGACGGGCCGGAGGATCCAGCGCCGAACGAGCGTGACACCCTGGAGCATGGCCAACGCGACCAGGCCGATGGAGGCAACGAGCACGACGAGAACGCGCCCCCGGGCCTGGCGCCCGAAGTCCACTTCCAGCCGGGCGGTCTCCACCACCATGCCCTCCATCCGCTCGATGAGCTCGTGGAGGGCCAGCAACCGCTCGCCCGCACGCCCGGCCAGTCGCCCCCCCGCGTGGTGCAGGAGGGCGGCATGCGCCGTGAGGTCCGGCATTCCGGTTCTCGCGAGGGTCTCGGCCAGCGTGGCGTGGTCCAGGGCCTGCCGGGCGTCCCGCGTGGCCAGGGGAATCCGCGCGCGGACATTGGAGGTGGTGCTGATGCCCGAGAGGAGCCGGTACGCCTGGCTGCGGTCGAGATCGGCAAGGACCCGGTCGATGGCGGCGATGTTGGCGTCGAACGCGCTGGCGAGTTCGCGCAAGGGGCGGCCCGGAGCACCATCGGCGTGCGCTGGTGAGAACCGCGACGCGATGCCCCCCGGGGCCGGGGTGAGGGCCTCGGCGAGGATCTGGCCCTGATCCTCCACGCGTCGTTTGATCTCGTGGAGGCCCCGGAGGACGGGCTCGATGCGCGCCAGGGGCCCGGCGAGTTCCCGTTCCAGCAGCCAGATGGACCAGAGGGCCGCCGCCGCGTTGGCGATCACCGCGCCGGCCAGAAGCGTCAGGACGGCCGCGAACTTGGTCTGGAGGGTCATGGCGCGGGACAACCCCCGCGGCTCAGCGGACCGGCTGGAAGGACCACATCCACCCCGACTCTTCGAGTGGCCGGGCCGAGCTGTGGACGCTCATGTCGATGAACGCGTAGTTGGCCCGGCCGGCGTGACGCGTGCCGGGGTACCAGTACCGCTCGCCGGCGTAGACGCCCGTGCTCCCGAGGGTGGGGGCGGAGAAGACGGGCGAGACCTCGTTGAGCCGGGCCCGGGCGCCATCCACATCCCAGGCGAGAGGGACCCGGCCCTGGAGCATGATGTCGCTCGTGAGCGTGACGGGCTTGGCGGCGTGCGCTCCACCGGGCAGTACCACCTCGGCCCTGTGCAGGCGCATGTTGAACCCGAAGGAGACGTTCTCGGGGGGCATGACGGCCCCGGAGGCGCAGGGGGTGTTCCCCTGGAGAACGATCTGGCCCTTGACCTCCGAGCAGCGCATCGGGTCGTTGTTGGCCGCGTCGGGCAGGGCGTGGGTCGTCGCGTTGCCCCAGCGCCAGAACTCGTCGAGGCCGTACTGGCTCTCCTGGAACGTCTCGAGACGGAAGCGCCGGGCTCCCAGCTCCGTGCCGTCGCGTCCCCGGTCGC
>CAYWOF010000418.1:0-3646 GCA_964459825.1 uncultured Phycisphaeraceae bacterium
GCTGACGCACGCGCTCAAGGTGGACTTCTGGGACATCGACGAGATGGCCAACAAGATCGTGGCCGTGCTGCGCCACCCGCCGCTGACGCAGACGCTTCGCCAGCACGGGGCGTTCGAGCTGCGCCAGCTGGACTGGGCGGGGGCGGCGCGCAAGTGCGTGCAGGTCTACGAGCGGTCGATGACGCAGCGCCGCCCCGCACCGGTCGGGGCGAGGTGAGGCCGCGCGGCGGGGATCCGCCCCGGCGCGCCCGAGCCTACGAGCACCCCAGCGCGAACCTCGTCTGGAAGCAGATGTAGTCGTTGATGTCGAGGAGCTGGTTCTGGTCGCAATCGGCGTAGGCGTGGTTGAGCGCGAACTTGGTCTGGAAGCAGATGTAGTCGCTCACGTCGAGCCTGGCCGCGCCCGTGGCGGTCGTGTCGCCGTTGCAGTTGGCGTAGCACTTCGGAGCCAGCGGGCAGCCCCAGCGGGCGATGGCGTTGGAGGGGATGCCGCCGACGTGGGTGAAGAAGCCGCCCACGTAGAGGCCTCCGGGGTTGGGCCCGGGACCATCCTCATCGAACGCCGCAAGCGCGTACACCCACGTGGCCTGGCCCCAGCCGGCGACGCCGCCGATGCTGTGCCACTGCTGGCCATCCCACTTGGCGAATCGATCGACCGGGATGCCCCCGGCGGTGGGAAAGGAACCCCCGGCATACAGGCACGGCCGCCCGGGGCCATCGCCATCCTCATCGAAGACGCACAGGGCATTGACAGCGCCGCTGTTCACTCCGCCGCCGACCGCGGACCACCGCTGGCCGTCCCAGCGCGTCAGTCGTTTGGCGGTCGGGACCGTGAGGTGATTGAAGCTCCCGCCCACAAACAGTGCGGGTGGGACAGGTCCAAGCGCATCCTCGTCGAAGACTGCAAGTACCTTGACTGAGTCACTGAGCTCCAGTCCGGTACCCAGCGGCTCGTGCGTGGTTCCATCGAACCGAACCACCTGCCGCAAGCCCAAACCCATCACGGTGTCGAAGTGGCCCCCGAGGTACAGCGCCGGAAGCCGCTGACCAGGTCCATCGTCATCAAACACGGCAACCGAACGCAGAACGGCGGCACCCGGTGGCTCGGTTTCGAACACCGCTCCAAAGCCCGTCCACTCCGGCCCCCAGGAGCATGCGAGATGCTGGGCGGAGGCCGGAGCGGCGAGAGCGAAGCGGCCCGCAACCAGGAGGGTCGTCGATCCCACGGCCCAGGGAGGCCCCGAAGCATGGACCAAGTCCCACACCTGGTGTGCGTTGCCGGCGCAATGCCACGAGCGCGCCGAGCGCCACCGCTGTCCGTCCCACAGGACCAGCCCTTCGGTCTCCTGTCCACCCGCTTCGAGGATCTCGCCTCCGAAGTATGCGCCCGGCGGTTCGCCTCCGGCAGCGTCTGGTGGCACTACGCATGCGGCCTGCACCCCAGGGAGAGGATCCAACGTGATGCCGGCTCCAAGCGCGCGCCAAGCCCAACCGTCCCACAGGGCCGCGGCGCTGGACCCCGGCGAGATGAAGCCGCCGCCCACGTAGAGGGCGGGCGGCTCGCCGCCCGGCCCGTCGAGATCGCCCACGGCCATGGCGTCGACGCCCGCCCCGAGCGCGCCGTTGTGCCCGAACACGCCGCCGGCCGGTGCCGACCAGACGGGGGTACACTGGGCCCGTGCCGCTGTCGGCGCCAGCGCGATGCCACCCGCGAACCACAACGCCGCGCCGGGGCCCACGCCCCGGCGCGACCATGACAGCGCCGTTTTCGTCCGCGCGTCCATCACGCCCTCCTCACGGGTCGTTGTCGAGGTAGTTGAGCGTGAAGAAGTCCCCCGCCGTGCTCACCGTGTTGCCGTACCCCGTCACCAGCACATGGCTGGTCGCCGGCGACACGCCCAGCCCGAACGCGACCTCGTGGCCCGCATCGTCCTGGGCCTTGTCCCAGGGCTCCACCCAGTCGAGTTCGATGAAGTACTGCTCCTCCACCTGGTGGATGTGGTTCCGCAGCAGGAGATAGTCCCAGGTGGCGTTGTCATCGTCCACGCCCGAGCCGGCGACGTAGACGAATCCCCCCTCTCCGACCAGGCCCGCGGCCCGGTCGTCGCTCCCGCCGTAGTCGAGCACATCGTCGTCGAGCGTGGCGCCCGTGTCCGCGTGCGACAGCACCGTCCCGATGTCGAAGTGGTTCCCGGTCCGGGTCGTGCCCGTCACCCAGACCGTGGCGAACTGCCCGGGGTTGCCGCTCGCGGACATGAACACGATGCCGACGGCGTAGTCATCGTTGCCGTACTGCCCGCCGGCGCCGTTCCAGTGGCGCACGTTCGGGTAGGGGCTGGTCCACTCGTAGCTTCCATCCACGGGGTCGAGCCGGTAGAACGTGTAGTCGGTGTCCTCCGCCACCGTGAGGGTGCAGCCGCCCGGTCCCAGCGCCAGGCTGGGCGGGGGCATCACCGAGTACCCGCACACGAACACCCCGAGGGCGGCATCGTTCTCGTTGGCCCAGATCGCCAGCCCCGTCCCGACGTCATCGTCCCCCTCATCCTGCCGATGCACCCACCCGTTCGTCGAGGTCTCGTCGCCATCCTCGTTGTACATGATGGTGAGGATGTCGTTGAGCGTCGTGGCGCCGCCGTACGAGGTGCCCACGATGCACACCACCGGGTCGGGATTCTCCACGTCGGCGATGTGCGTCACACCCATGCGGGCGGGCGTGTCATCGCCATCCGCCGCGCTGTGGTTGTAGCGCCGGCGCCCCACATCGGGGTGGAGGCCCTGGATCGTCGGCCACGCGGCGGAGTAGGACCCGTCCGTGTCCTCGTAACGGATCGTCGCGATGTCGTACCCCGTCTCGTCGCCCTCGGAGGCGCCGGTCACGAAGACATCGTCGGTCTCGATGTCCACCCCGATGTCCACGCCCCGATCGTCCCCACCGGCGGGGCCGTCGTAGACGCGAACGCCGACGGGCCTGGCACCCGACCCGGCCCAGCTGCCATCAAAGTCCAGTGCCGTATCGAGCTTGATCGTCACGATGTTCAGGTCGTCGTCGAAGCTGCCATCGTCCTGCATCGTCGTGGTGCCGACGACGTAGACGTGGCCCTCGTGGATGACGATCCCCATCCCCTCGCTGAGCCCCTCCGTGTCCTCATCCTCGGGGTCGGGGAAGAACTGCGACTCGACGGCCGTCGCCGGATCATCGTCTGCCAGGTCGTACTTGTAGACCGCGATAACGCTCTTGACGCGACCGTGCTCGAGGTGGAGCGTGCCCACCACGTAGACGTAGTTCACCGGGTCGTTCCCGCCCTCGGTCCAGAACGCCATCTCCCGTCCGATGTCCTCCGCATCCACGCCCGGAACCCACTGCTGCGCCTGCCACTGCTTCGTGGGCTGCGCCACCGCCGCGCCGGCGCCCACCAGCAGCGCCGCCAAGGCGCTCGCCAGCCCGATCCCCTTCCCTGCACCCCGCCCCATCCTCGGTCCCGAAGCCCCCGAACCCCGATCGACCTCTCTCTTGACGTGCTTCGCCATGGCGAGCCTCCTCGCGGGCCCGAAGTCCGCGATCAGTCGCCGCCGACCGCCCCCCTTCCCCTGCCCCCTCGAATCACGCATGGACGGTCGCGGCCCCCCGCGAGGATCATCCCCCATC
>CAYWOF010000419.1:0-3639 GCA_964459825.1 uncultured Phycisphaeraceae bacterium
GCATCGACGAAGGCACGAAGCTGCAAGTAATAGGGATCGTCGTCGGGGGCGAGGTGTCCCGGCGCGACGGGGCCGAGTGGGCGAGCCTGACGGTGGTGGACAACGGGACGGGGATCGAGCCCGAGCTTCTGACCCGGCTCTTCGAGCCCTTCGTGAGCACGCGCCTGGACGCGCGGGGGACGGGGCTGGGCCTGGCGGTGGCGGAGGGCATCGTCCGGGCCCACGGGGGCCTCCTGCTGGCGCGCAACCGGGCCGACGAGGCGGGCGCCGTGTTCGAGGTGATGCTCCCGCTGCACGCGACCGGGTATGCTGGGGCCCCGAGCGCCGGCTGAGCGCGCCGGAGCCGACGCACGGGATCGTCCATGGCCGAACCTCCTTCCCCGCCCCCGGAACACCACCCCGAGCCGACGGCGCTCTCCATTGTCGTGCTCGACGACGACGAGGACTTCCTGCAGTACGTCCGCTCGGTGCTCGAGGCGGAGGGCCACGACGTGCGCGCGGTCTCGACGCCGGAGGCGTTCTTCGCGGCGGTCGAGTCGGCCCTGCCCGACGCGGTGCTGCTGGACATCAAGATGGGCCGGTTCGGCGGGGAGGAGGTGCTGGCGGAGATCCGGAGGCGCTGGGCGCGCCTGTGCGTGATCGTGGTGACGGGGTACCCGTCGCTCGACAGCATGCGCCAGACGTTCAAGCAGGACGTCTTCGACTATCTCGCCAAGCCCTTCTCGCTGGAGGAGCTGCGCCACGTGCTGGCCCAGGCGT
The DNA here is from genome assembly GCA_964459825.1 of uncultured Phycisphaeraceae bacterium. Classification (GTDB taxonomy): domain Bacteria; phylum Planctomycetota; class Phycisphaerae; order Phycisphaerales; family UBA1924; genus CAYWOF01. Next base: position 760 of record CAYWOF010000419.1, read on the forward strand.
CCGAGACCCTGGGCCTGGGGCGCCGGCCGCAGGCGCGCCTGCGCGCCGAGCTGGGCCGGCAGATCCGGCTGGCCCGGACGGAGCGCGGGTGGACGCTGCGCGACCTCTCCGACGAGTCGGGCGTGAGCGTGAGCCAGCTCAGCTCGATCGAGCGGGGGGCCCACCTTCCCAGCCTGGAGTCGCTCCTGTCGATCGCGGCGGCGCTGGACCGGAAGCCCTCGGTCTGGTTCGAGGCCGCCGGATTCTGAACGCGGATGATCGTGGATCGGGCCTCGTCGCGGGGGCGCGGGGGGCGAACAATCGTCCTCCATCCTGCGCCGGACCAACCCCCGACCACACGAGCGGGGGCGGCGAGTCCGGATGCGCCGCCCCGAAACCCCGCCGGACGCCCCTCGCCGATGCCCGACACCCCCGGCATCCTGTTCACGGCCTTCGAGCCCAGCGGCGACGATCACGCCGCCGGCGTGATCGCCGAGCTCAAGCGCCGGCATCCGGACCTGCGCATCCACGCGTGGGGCGGACCGAGGATGGGGCGCGCCGGCGCGGAGATCGTGGAGGCCACGGGGGAGGACGCGGTGGTGGGGGTGCCGGGTCTGCGCAAGATCCGCGAGCACGGGCGGATCAACCAGCGCGTGGCGGAGTGGCTGCGGACGCACCCGGTGGCGGTTCACGTGCCGGTCGACTCGCCGGCGGCGAACTTCCCGCTGTGCGCGATCGCCAAGCGGGCGGGCGTGAAGGTCGTGCACCTGGTGGCGCCGCAGATCTGGGCCTGGGGGCGCTGGCGGATCGGCAAGCTCCGCCGGCGGACCGACCTGGTCCTGTGCCTGCTCCCGTTCGAGGAGGCGTTCTTCCGGAAGCGCGGCGTGCACGCCCGGTTCATCGGGCATCCCCTCTTCGACGCGGAGCTGGACCCGGCGGCGCTCGACCGCCAGGCGGCGTCGTTCGGCGGGGGGCGCCCGCGGGTGGCGCTCATGCCCGGGTCGCGCCCCAAGGAGCTGACGCGGTCCTTCCCGCTGCTGGTCGAGAGCTTCCGCGCGTTGCGCGCCGACCACCCCAACCTGGCGGGCGTGGTGGCGGCCACGACCCCCGAGGTGGCGCGCGAGCTGGAGCGTCGGGCGCGCGAGCTGGGGGGGCTGCCCGACGGGCTGGGCATCGTCTCGGGCGCGTCCGATGCGGTCATCCGCTGGTGCGACCTGGCCCTGGTCAAGAGCGGGACCATCACGCTGCAGATCGCGCGCCAGCAGCGTCCGATGGTGGTGTTCTACAAGGGCAGCGCGCTCGTCTACTACCTGATCGCCAAGTGGATCGTGTCCACCAAGTTCTTCACGCTTCCCAACGTGCTGGCGCACCGGGAGATCGTCCCCGAGTTCGTGCCGCACTTCGGCGGGTCCGCCGAGATCACGGCGGCGGCGCGCCGGCTGCTCGACTCGCCCGACGCGGCCCAGCGCCAGCGCGAGGAGCTCGGGCGGATCTGCGAGCACTTCCGCGGTCGCTCCGCCGCGGGGAACGCGGCCGACGCCATCGAGGAGATCGCCGGGTTGCGCTGACGGGTCAGGGCTCGGCGCGGCGCATGGGCACCAGGGCCACGGTGCAGACGCGGTTGCCGATGAGGTCCCGGATCTCGAAGCGCTCGACGGCGGGGGTGCCGATGGGGAGCGCCCGATCGAGCCAGGCGTGCAGGGCCGCGCCGAGGTCGTGGTCGGCGGTCGCCTCGTCGGAGGTGAAGAGGACCACGAGCTCGCCGGCGTGGACGATCGTGGGGTCCCACTCGAGCTTGACGAGGTCCGCGGCCGGCCCGCCGACGAGCTCGGTGCCGTAGGCCCGGTTGGGCCCCGGCACGCCCGCCGTGTACGTGAACTGGCCGATGGTCTTGACCTCGAGCCAGAAAGCCTCCGCGGGGCCGATCCGCCGCTGGCGGGTCGTGGGCGCGGCGCCCGGCCTCGGGGCGTCATTCTCCGTGCCGGCCAGCGCCTGGAAGAGCGTCCCCACGGCCTTGTCTCGCTCACGCAGCTGGGCGAGGGGGTCGAGCAGCTCCACGTCCGGGTCCGGGGTCAGGACCAGGTCGCAGCGTTCGCGCTCCGAGCCCTTGGGCCGCTGCAGCGGCTCGCCGGGGAAGGGATGCTCCGGATGAACGCCCAGGCCCGAGTCGGCCAGGCCCTGCCGGAGCACCCGGTGGAGCAGGACCTCGGGCAGGGCGTCCAAGCCGCGCACGGCCTGCTCGAGGCGCAGGGTTCGCTCATGGGCCGCGAGGGCTTCGGCGGCGATCCGTGCCAGGTGGCGTGCGTCCCACACGCCGGGCAGGATAGCTCGCCGGGCGGCGGAATCCCGTATACTGGCGGGCTGTACCAACCGTGGAGGCGTCGGCCGCGGGCCGGCGCGCGGCGTTCCTGGAAGGGGTATCTCATGTCGGTCTCAATCTTCGGGGCTCGCGCATCGTTCGGTCTGGTCGCCGGTCTGGTGGTCTCGGTGCTCGGGTGCGACCGGAGCACGGCGTCGGGGCCGGCGCCGGCAGCCTCCGGCGGGCCCGTCGCGAGCGCTCCAGCCCCGACCCCGGCGTCCGCCGGGTCGCCGGCTCCGGGCGCCGCGGGCGAGGTCGCCGGCGCGACCGAGGTGGCGGCGGACGTGCTCCGGATCGGGCACTACGCGTCGCTGACCGGGTCGGAGGCGACCTTCGGGAAATCGACGGACAACGGGATCCGCCTGGCCGTCAAGGAGGTCAACGCGCGGGGCGGGGTGACGGTGGCCGGCAAGACCTACAAGATCGAGCTGGTTTCGGACGACACCGAGGGCAAGCCCGAGAAGGCCGGGACGGTGGTCACGAAGCTGATCACGCGCGACCGGGTGACGGCGGTGCTCGGGGAGGTCGCGTCGCGCGAGCAG